>JAYYHP010000141.1:0-6230 GCA_036148335.1 Pseudomonadota bacterium | reverse complement strand
ACATCAAACTCATCGGCGTGTTCTAACAGATAGGCTAGCGCCATCAGTTTAGGTACGTAGTCACGGGTTTCTTTGGGTAGGTCCAGTGACCAGAAGTCCGTGTCTTTTCCTGCTTTACGATTCTTACGGATCGCTCGGCGAACGGTACCCGCTCCAGAGTTATAGCTGGCCAGTGCCAGCATCCAGTCGCCGTCAAAGCGACCGGCGAGATATTCGAGGTAATCCAATGCCGCTCGGGTGGCATCGCGAATGTCGCGACGCTCGTCGTGCCACCAATCCTGCTGCAATCCATACGCTCGACCCGTAGACGGAATAAACTGCCAGACGCCAGAGGCACGTCCATGGCTGTATGCAAATGGGTCAAACGCGCTCTCTACAATAGGCAGCAGAGCGAGTTCGCCGGGAATGCCGCGACGTTCCACCTCATCAATGATATGAAACAGGTAACGGTTCGCCCGATCCGACACTTTGCGTAGATGATTTGGGTAACGCACGTACCATTGGTGATGCTTGTCTACCCGAGCGTGTTGCGGGTGATCAAGCTGAAAATTTCTGATGACACGCTCCCAGGCATCTTTCGGTGGGCGCTCATAGCTTACGCTTGGAAAAATGTCGGGTGGGGCGGTGTCTGGTGAGGTGGCTTCCGATAAGGCGGAGGCCGTCAATCCGGCGGAGGTCGGCTCCAGTTCAGAGACGGCGTTCGGCGAGGTGAACGACGCGCACGCTGACAGGAGCAGAGCCAACAGGCATACTGGTAACAACTTCATACGATGGCTATCTGGCAACTACTGCGAGCCAGTCTAACAGTTAATCATGGGCTCGCAAGTAGGCCCGCAAGGCATAATTCGTCGAATGAAACACAGCTACCGAATTAAACCACGAGTGCAGCAAGCCTGGCTTGAGCGCCGAGATACGCAACGACTGATGGCGCTGGAAGGCGGCTGGTTGGCGGACTGGGTGTCACAATTGCATGGTCGTCATTTGTTGTTTGCCGGCGTGGATACCGATCCTAAATTTCTGTCACGCACGCGCACGCGACATTGTTTTCGTGCGGCCATGCCATGGCAGAAAGGCTTGGTGGACGCGCAAGTCAGGATTCAGGACAGCCATTGGCCGTTTCCAGATGAAAGCATTGATGTGACTGTGCTCCAGCATGCTCTCGATATGACCAACCGTCCCCATCAACTGATTCGAGAAGCAACGCGCAGTCTCGTCTCTGGGGGCTACCTGATCGTGATCGGCTTTAATCCCTACAGTGCCTGGGGGGCAGCGCGTTGGGCGCGCACTTTGTCGACTTCATTGCCGTGGGTGGCCAATCCGGTGGCGCCATTGCGCCTTGCTGACTGGCTGACCTTGCTGGATTTCCGTATTGAGCACCAATCGACGGCGGCACACCTGTGGCCCATGTCGCTGGGCTCTGATGCATTCAGTCGGCGAGTGGATCGGGTGTTGGCCGGAAACCGCTGGGTTAGTGGCAATATTTATGTTTTAGTGGCGCGCAAAACGGTGGCGGGTATGACCACTATTCATGCGCCACGCAGACGATTGCTGGACGCAGCTCCCGGATTCGCGGTGCCTGCCGTCCGGGATTCTGCTTCCTGAAAGACGATGGGAACCAAATCTCTGATATGAAAGTTGAGTTATTTACCGACGGTGCTTGCAAAGGTAATCCCGGGCCTGGTGGTTGGGGAGCGCTGTTGCGCTACGGCAACCACGAGAAAGAACTGTTTGGTGGTGAAGCAAATACTACCAATAATCGCATGGAACTGATGGCGGCGATTGAAGGCCTGAAAGCGCTGACTCGTGAGTGTGAGGTGGTGTTGACCACCGATTCGCAGTACGTCAAACAAGGCATCAATCAATGGATGGCAGGCTGGAAACGCAATGGCTGGAAAACCGCCGCTAAGCAGCCAGTAAAAAATAAAGACCTGTGGCAGGCGCTGGACGAACAGGTACAGCGTCATCAGGTGGACTGGCGCTGGGTCAAAGGCCACGCCGGTCATGAAGGTAATGAACGGGCCGATCAGTTGGCCAACCGTGGAGCAGAAGGGGTAGGTGGATGAGACAGATCGTACTGGACACCGAAACCACAGGTATTGGTGAAGGGCACCGGATTATTGAAATCGGCTGTGTTGAGGTCATTGAGCGTAAGCTCACCGGCCGTCATTACCACGTTTACATCAACCCAGAGCGCGAAATTGATGCCGAGGCGGCAGAAGTTCACGGCATCACGAATGAGTGGTTGATAGAGCAGAACGCTCCGGTGTTTCGACAGGTGGTGGATGATTTCCGCCAATTTATATCGGGTGCCGAATTGGTCATTCATAACGCGGCGTTTGACGTCGGGATGATGGATGCAGAATTCGACCGCCTGAATCTGTCTCGCACGGCGGAGTTCTGCGGCATTCTCGATACGTTAGCCATGGCGCGTCAGATGCACCCGGGGGCGCGTGCCAGCCTGGATGCACTGTGTAAGCGATACGGTATCGATAATAGCCATCGAGAGCTGCATGGCGCATTGCTGGATGCCGAGATTCTTGCTGACGTCTATCTGATGATGACGGGTGGCCAGACTGATCTGATGTTGGCGGAAGAGAGCAGTGATAGCTCGGGCGATGTCGAGATCAATCTTGGCCACTTGACGGTCGACCCAGCAGGGTTGCGAGTAGTGCGAGCCTCTGCCGATGAGTTGAGTGCGCACGAAGCGTTTCTCGATATGATCGATAAGAAGAGTGAAGGGGCGCTCTGGCGCCAGTAAGCGTTAGCCGAACGGTCTTGTCGTTGGTGTTTTGGGGAAAACCGCAGCGATGAATATTTGTAAAGAAATTGCAAGTACTGAGGTGTGAACTGGTTCCCGGAATGAGCGCTGAACAAGCGTATGTTAGGAAACATCCGGTTTGCGCTGATGGCGCTCCATCAGGCAGTATAGAGAAAACAAAGCGTGGGCCTTATTTGGGCACCGCCACCATAAAAAGAAGAGTGTGATGGCAGAACTACAGAGCGCTGAGGCGCCTTCTCAATTCGCAGCATCATTGCATGTCGTCCGGGGCGAAATCGAACATGCACTGGATCATGCGGCCGTGCAGCTGGATAACTACTCCACCGAAGGGGATAAGGACGCACTGCGTACCTTCCTTGAAGAGATCCGTCAGTTACGCGGCACCTTCAAAATGCTGGATTTTCGCGCCGGTGAACGACTGAGCGAAGAGCTGACGGAAACGATCCGACTCAAGCTGAATGATGACGTTAGTCCCTCTTTGCTGGATGCCTGTACGCAAGCCATTATGTATCTGAAACGGTACATCGAGTGCGTCATGAATGGCCAAACGGTGGCGCCGTCTCTCTTGGTGCCAACCATTAATCTGGTGCGCCGCGAGCGCCATGAAAAGCCTCTGCCCGAAGGCTATTTTTTCCTTAATAATCTTCGTCCAAAGCTGTCTCCACCGCCGGCCTCCGGCAGCCGCTCGTTGGCCTATCGCCGAGTGCGCCAGATGGTGCAGCTTGGATTGCTGGGCCTGATCCGAGGGGCTGGCCAACATGGCCCATTGCAGGTGCTTGGTCGAGCGGTTGATCGTGTCGAGAGTGTCAGTCGTGGTACCCATGCCTGGGTTTTTTGGCATGTGGCGCGTGCCGCGATTGAAGCGCTGGGTCAGGATGGCTTCGAGATGACTCCGCAGCGCATTACGCTATTGGGGTCGCTGGATCGCCTTTTGCGCGAAATTCATGTCACCGATGGCAAGGCGCTCAACGAAAAGGCGCCCGATGTGTTGCTGAAAGAATTCTTGTATCTGGTTGCGCTGGCTCAACCGGAGACAGATCGTATTCGCGATGTGCAGGGTAGCTTCCAGCTTGAGCAGCATCTTCACGAAAAAGATCTGGCCGCCGCGCGTAAGAACCTCAGTGGCCCAGATCAGTCCGCGCTGGTGTCGTTTGCTCGTGCGCTTCAGGATGAGCTCAATGCACTGAAAGATATTATCGACCGCAGCCAGCGTAATCCGGACCTAGCCGTAGAAGACGCGGAACTGATTGAACGTCTTGAACGCATCTCGGACACCTTGCTGATGGTCGATATGAACGACACGTCAGCCTTGGCCGACAATGCGATCCGTACGATTCGCTCCGGCAACAAAGACGTGAATGCGCTGGCGGATGACATCATCCGTATCGAACAGGACGTGCAGGCACTGATTCAGACCAACCGTCTGGAAGACGAACAACTGATTGATCCTGTGACTTTGAAAGAAGCCAATATCTGCTTGGTATCAGAGTCAGTGACCGCTTTGGTCATGGTGAAGCGCGCTGTGGCCTCTTATGCCGACAGTGGTGACAAACTCCACGTGAAAAATGTAGGCAAAAGCCTGCATGATGTCAGCGGTGCGGTGGTCTTCCTCGAGAAGGCCGAACTGCGCGAGGTGCTGCTGGAGCTGGAAGACTTCATAGCGCATCAGGTGATTGAAGCGCGGAATCCGCCAAGCACCAGCGATATGGACGCCTTCGCAGATGCTGTGACGGCGATTGAATATTATCTCGATACCTACGATAGCCCGAGTGCCGGTGGTGCGGACGCACTGAAGATGGCACAGGAAAGTATGGTGCAATTGCGAGCGGGACATGCTGCAAACTAGTCTGACACTGACCGTTACCTTTCTCATTTTGGTCGCCGTTGTGGCGACCATTGTTATGTGGGGGCGTCAAAGCTGGTTCCGCCAGTGGCTACGCGGAACCTCGGGCATGATTCTGTTGGCCTTTGCCGTATGGCTGGGGTTTGTTGCCTGGGATCTTGCCAGTTATCGTTCGGTGATGCTTGAGCGTCCGCTGGCGACCGTCAGCATTTATTCCTTAGACGAGCCTCAGGAGTACGACCTGACGCTGGTTGATTCGGATGGCAATGAAGAGCGTTTTGTTATCCGGGGCGATCAATGGCAACTCGATGTGCGCATGATTACCTGGAAGGGCCCATTACTGGTGTTAGGGAAAGAGCCCTTATATCGCTTTGACCGACTCAGTGGTCGTTACCTGAGTCTGGAGCAGGAACGTAATGCCGAGCGCACCGTGTACGGTTTTGGTGAATCGCAATTGTTCGATACCTGGCAATGGTTGCGTGGCGTTGATGCCTGGTTGGATGCTGATTTTGGTAGCGCGGTGTATATGCCCATGAAAAATGGTGCCGTGTTCAGTGTCGTGCGTACAGCAAAAGGGTTAGTAACTCGTCCGGTGAACGATGTTGCCCGTGAGGCTGTTGCTTCGCAGTGGTGAGGTAGCTGATTAGGCTCACTAAAAACCTCCCAGCAAACAGACATAAAAAAAGCGGCCATTGGCCGCTTTTTTTATGAGTAGCGATTAAGCAGGAAAGAGTTCACCCAGCTTAGTTGCCAGCATCATGTCGCCTTCAACCTTCAGCTGACCAGACATGAACGCCATCATGCCGTCCAGATCGCCAGATACGATACCCTGCAGAGTTTCGCTGGACAGGATCAGAGTCACGTTAGGATCTGCTGATTCACCCTGTACAACTTCGCAAGTGCCGTCTTTAACGATCAGGTGGTAGGTGTCAGCGTCTTCGATGTTGAATTGGAAGACGAGGTCCAGACCAGCGGCAGCGGCCGGGTTGAATTTAGCGTTCATTTCATTAATGAATTCAGCAGCAGATGACATAAAAATATCCTTCAGATTGCTTACTTTTATTGGCTTGGCGACATCACAACACGATGCCGCCTCGTATGTGCCTCAACAGGCGTGGTTTCACTCTATGTGGGGGCGGTGAGGGTGTCAACGAAATTCGAACGATTGTTTGAATTTTGCCCGTCAGGATCGTTGTCAGGCGCTCTGCGCTTGCGGCGGTGGTGGTTTTCGTTATGCTGAGCCCTGATGTTAAAAACCTGAAAGGATATGTGAGTGGAGTTCATTGCTGACTACGGTAGTTTCTTGCTGAAAACCGTGACTCTGGTAATCGCTGTTTTGATTTTATTTGGTGGCTTGATCGCGCTCGGATCGCGCAAGAAGTCCAGTGGCCGCGAAGGCGACCTTAAAATTCGCAAACTGAATGAAGAACTGGAAGATCATAAAGATCAGATTGATGAGGCAGTTCTGTCGGACGCCGTGCTGAAACAGCGCGACAAAGACCGTAAGAAAGAAGACAAAGCCAAAGCAAAGGCGGAAAAGAAAGCCGCCAGCGGTGATAAGACAGACGACACTAAACGTGTATTTGTGCTCGATTTTGACGGTGACAT
>JAYYHP010000140.1:0-9798 GCA_036148335.1 Pseudomonadota bacterium | reverse complement strand
TTACGTGCGTGGCTTTGCTGGGTTTTCAACCACAGGTAGAGTAGTGGCATCCCAGTAAGGACTCTGATCATGAAAAACCCGCTGCTGCTGTTGATGGCACTGGCACCCCTGACGGCCTGCACTCTGAAGGTCGCGGCGCCAGAAAAGCCCATCACCATCAATCTCAACGTAAAAATTGAGCATGAAGTCCGTGTCAAAGTAGAAAAAGATCTCGACGCTTTATTTGAAAGCGAAGACGGACTCTTCTGATAAGGAAATGCCCATGACTAAATTTCTGACCGTCATCACTGCCCTTATGATCAGCGCTGCTGCCTGGGCGCTGGATCTGGATAGTGCTAAAAATATGGGTTTGGTAGGCGAACAACCCAATGGCTATCTGGGCGTCGTCAGCGTCGAAAGCGTTGAAGCCGCTGCCCTAGTGGTTGATATCAACGCCCAACGTAAGTCGCGCTACCAGGCGATCGCGAATAAACAAAACACCGCACTGGCGAATATCGAACGCATCGCCGGTGAAAAACTGATTGAAAAAGCCCAGGGAGAAGGCGAGTTTTATCTTGATTCTCAGGGTCAATGGCAACGCTGAGAGGACCTCATGGCCACATCTACGATCATCACTCTGGCGGTCATTGCCGCCATCGTTATTTTTCTCGTCAATATCTTCAATACGCTGGTCGCATTACGCAACCGGCTGGATAACGGCTTCTCTCAGATCGACGTTCAATTAAAGCGCCGCTACGACCTGATTCCTAACCTTGTGGCCACCGCCAAAGAGTACCTGCGCCACGAAAGCGAAACGCTGGAAGCCGTGATTGCCGCACGTAACGAGGCGCTGTCTGGACTGAAAGCCGCGGCCAGCGATCCGGGCAATGCCAGTGCCGTCAAACAGCTGGCAGGGGCAGAAGGCATGTTGGCTAGCGCACTCGGACGCATGAACGTAGTGATGGAAGCTTACCCGGACCTGAAAGCCAACGAAAACATGATGCAGCTGACCGAAGAGCTGACCAGTACGGAAAACCGGATTTCCTTTGCCCGTCAGGCATTTAACGACGCGGTCATGGAATACAACACCTACCGTCAGAGCTTTCCAACGAACCTGCTCGCCAATAGTTTTGGTCATGGCAAAGACGCCAGCATGCTTGAATTTGAAGATCGTGCCGCTCTGGAGGTTGCACCCAGCGTCCGTTTTTAATTCTGAGTCATGAATTTTTTTCGCCATCAGGAAGAGGCCCGGCGCGCGACGACGCGCCTGTTGGTGCTGTTTACTCTTGCCGTGACAGCCGTGGTACTGGCCATCAACCTGTTCTTTATTGCTCTGGTTGCGCTGGCCGTGCGCCAGAGTGATGCCTCGGTCTGGTCTCTCTATACAGGTGAACATTGGCTCGTGGTATCAGGAACTACGGTAGCGGTCATCGCGATCTGTAGCTTCTTCCGGCAACTCTCCCTTCGCGACGGACGCTCCGTCGCCGACGCACTCGGTGCTCAACGCCTGGACCCGGGCACCCGTGATTTCGATGAAAAACAGGTGCTAAACGTGGTCGAAGAAATGGCCATTGCCTCTGGCATGCCTGTGCCGGATGTGTACCTGATGAATGACTCCGGTATCAACGCCTTTGCCGCCGGTTACCAACCCAGCGATGCCATCATTGGTATCACACGAGGGGCAATACAGGCGCTCAACCGGGAGCAACTTCAGGGCGTGATTGCGCACGAATTCAGTCATATTTTTAACGGTGACATGCGCATGAATATGCGCTTAACCGGCACGCTCTACGGCATTGTGTTTATCGGCGAAATGGGACGCATGGTCCTGCGTGGAACCCACAACAGCCGTCGCGCTGGCGGGGTTGTTCTGCTCGGACTAGGGTTGATGACCATTGGCTATGTGGGCGAGTTTTTTGGGCGTTTAATTAAGTCCGCCGTCAGTCGCCAACGCGAGTTTCTGGCCGATGCCTCTGCCGTGCAGTTTACCCGCAACGTCACCGGCATCAGTGATGCCCTTCGCGTTATTGGCCATGGTTCAGGCACACGGGTTGCCTCACCGGCGGCGCTGGAAGTCGCGCATTTTTTCTTTGGTCCTGTGGCTCGTTTTAAACGTGCCGCCCTCGCCACGCACCCGCCCATTGATGAGCGTATCCTGCGCCTGATCCCGGGCTGGGATGGACACTATCTGGCACCACGTCCACCAAAGGTTAATACACCGACAGACTCCGTTGGAGCCATTCCGTTTACCAGTGCCCTCAATGGAGACGGCACTGAGCAGATAAGTGAACTGGCCGGTGGCCAAAGCGCAGAGGCTACGCTTGAAAGCGCCCTGAATAATGCCATGAGCGCGCAGTCTCTGGTGCTCGCGCTCTTGATGATGAACAGCGACGAAGACACCGCGCGACGCCAGCAGGATCTGGTCAGCATTCATCTGGGACAGCCGGTATTTCTTGAGTCCTTGCGGTTACTCAACGTTGCTCGCACTCGCGCTGAGGGTGAGTATCTGGAGTTACTGGAACGCGCCATGCCAGCGCTGCGTCACCTGTCACTGGCACAGTACCGCGAGTTTCATAAAACGCTGGTCGCCGCCATTAAAATGAACGGTCAGGTCAGCCTGTATGAGTGGTGCCTGTATCGCCTGGTGCTGCAATATCTTGGCAGTCACTTTGGCACCATAAAGCCCGTCACACCGCACAGTCGCAGTGCTCATGCATTGGCTGATGAGATTGCGACGCTGCTGGCGTACGTTGCCCGAGCAGGACATGCCGATGCTCGGGAAGCCGAGCGCGCTTATGAAGCGGCTCTCGCCAAAGGGCAGTTTCTGACTCGCCCGATGCTCCCTGAGTGGGACCCGGAACAAAGCCTGAAACCTATGAATCTGGCCCTGACTGCCATCAGTGGCAGTCCTCCTGCGGTGCGCGAACGCGTCGTCAGCGCGCTGTTTGCCTGCATCTCGTTTGACCATCAGATTACCGCCACTGAACGCAGCATGCTGAAAGCCATTGCTGCCGTGCTCGAAACGCCGATCGGCATGTTCGAGCACACTCTGGGCTAAGCTAACGCGTGGCGTTTGAGCCTGACGAACAGCGTTTGAGCCTAACGGGCGTTAGTGACACTCTTCGTTCGACCGAAAAGGGCTACAGCCCACGCAACACCGTCAGAGGTGCGACCCGAGTCACCGGGCGCAACATCCATTGTCCCGGAAGCCACAACGCCAGCACCGTCAGAGGCGGTAGGATTAACCACGCCCAACCCAGACTGCGATACGGTAAGTCCAACAGTCCCAGATACAGGCCTGCCGCTACAGCTTCGCCGCCGAGTAAGGCCAACAGCGCCGATACTCCGCCCAGAATCACAAACTCGGTGCGTTGTGCCCGTATCAACTGCTGGCGAGAGGCGCCCAACGTGCGCAATACCGCCCCCTCTTCCAAGCGCGCCCGAGTAGTCGTCAGCAGTACCGCCAACATCACCAGAATGGCACCGGCCAGCACACACAACAGAATCAGTTCGACCGCCAGTGTCAGGCGTTCAATCAGACTCTGTACCTGACTCAATAAAGCGCGGGTATCAATCAGCGTCACGCCGGGGTATTCCTGAATCAGCGACACAAAGTCCGCTTCTTTATCCGCCGGCAAATGAAAGCTGGTCATGTAGTTCAGCGGCAAAGTGTTCATGACATCCGCCGACAACATCATGAAAAAGTTTGGCGTCATGGTCGTCCAGTCGAGAGAGCGTAGGCTGCCGATGGTGACATCCACCGTCTGACCCGCCGCCCGGAATGTCAGCACATCCCCCAGCGCAAATCCCAGACGCTCAGCGACTTCCTCCTCGACGGAGACCTGTGCGGGGCCCTCTACCGTCGCCTGCCAATCCCCGGCAGTCACGGTATTGCCCTGAGGCAGGCGCTCAGCCACCGAGCTGATCAGATCGCGATTGATGGAGCGATCATCAGCAATCGGTAACTCCGACACCGCCACCTGATTCACCGCGATCAGGCGCATGGGCAACACCGGATAGAGTGGCTTTGGTGTTAAGCCGCGATCACTCAGGGCCTGCTGAAACGCCTCGGTTTCATAGGCCTGAATATTAATCGCGAACACATTGGGCGCATCCTGCGGCAAACTGCGCTGCCAATCCGCCAGCAGGTCATTGCGTAACAGGCCGATAATCAGCATCACCATTAAGGTGAGGGCAAATGCCAGCACCTGCCCTGCTGTGGCCGTACGGTGACCACTCAGGTGCTGCCAGGCAAACCGAACGCTCAAAGGCAGTGCTCGCCCCGAGAGATAACGCCCGGTGAAACGCAGTGCACCTTGCAGCCCTGCCATCAATAGCAGCAATACGAGCGCGCCCCCCAGCATCAGACCGACGCTCAACAGCACATCCTGTGTCAGCAAGACCAGCAACACAGTCAAAGCCGACAGCGCTAACAGGGACAATACCCAGCCATGAAGAGGCACCGGCGTGAGCTCCCGGCGTAACACCCGCAATGGGCTGACCGCCGATAATGGCAACAGGTGGGGCACGCCAAAGCCAAACAGACTCAAGGCGCCCGTGCTTAACCCAACGGCCCAGGCCTGCCAGCCTGCCGGCGGTAATCCTTCGGGGATTAACCCGGACAGCGCCTGCATCAGACCGGCCTGCAAGGCCAACGCCGCTAAGGCGCCGATAAGCGTCGAAACGAGGGCCAGAATGACCATCTGCCACAAAAATATTCGGAGCACCTGAGTTCGCGATAGACCGAAGGTGCGCATCAGCGCACTGGTATCGTAGTGGCGCTCAGAAAAACGTCGGGCCGTAATAGCGATCGCAATGCTGGCCAACACCACCGCGAGAATCGCCGCCAGCCCCAGATAGCGCCGCGCACGATCCAGCGACGTGGCCATGGCGCGATTACCATCCCCCAAACGCTCCAACGACTGATTGGCCTCAAGCACGATCTGCTCTGCAAACTGTTCACGAGCCGCTTCCGGGCCACTCAGTAATAAACGGTAGGTCAAACGACTGCCGGGGCCCAACAGAGGACTGCCCTGCACCTGCGACCAATGCACCATGACACGCGGCGAGAGACTGTAAAAATTCCCGCCGCGATCGCTTTCTTTTTCGATCACGCCGGTCAGGCGCAGCGTTTCACCACCCAGACTGAGTGAGTCCCCTACGGTCACGCCCAATAGCGCCAAGACCCGAGGTTCCACCCAGGCCTCGCCTAGGCCCGGGCCATGCTGTTGCAACGCGCTGTTCGTTTCGGTGTTAGTGTCGCTGTTGCTATCGTGGGTGCGGACACGCAATTCTCCGCGCAGTGGGTAACCATCATCCACCGCCTTAATTGCCGCCAGTGTCATGCGCTCACCTGCCACCACAACACTCGGAAACTCCACGGTACGCGCCTGCTCAAGTCCGACCTCACTCGCCTGAACTTGCCAGTTATCGGACAGCGGCGTGGTCGAGCGCACACGTAAGTCTGCACCCAACAAATCCTGCGCACTGGCACTCATGGCCAAATCCAGCCGCTGACTGAACAAGGCAATGGCGGTGGACACCATCACGGCCAACACCAGTGCGACAGCCATCAGCGTCAACTCACCACTACGCGCCTCACGCCACAACAAGCGAGCGGCTAAGCGCGCATTCGCGACACCGGCTAGGCCACTCATTCACCGGCCTCCCGCAAGTTGCCGCCGTCCATCACCAGGCGTCGCTGGCAACGCGCGGCCAGACGATCATCGTGCGTCACCAGCACTAAGGTGGTGCCTTGTTCCTGGTTCATGGTGAACAACAGATCTTCAATTTGTAGCCCGGTCTCACGGTCGAGATTCCCGGTAGGCTCATCCGCAAAGAGAATCTTCGGCTGACCAACAAAGGCGCGAGCCAGTGCCACTCGCTGCTGTTCACCCCCGGATAACTGGGAAGGGTAATGCCCCTGACGATGGGCCAGGCCGACCGCCTCTAACAGGCGTTCGGCCTGTACTCGTGCATCGCGCGTCTGGCGGATGTCCAATGGCAACATGACGTTCTCAAGGGCCGTCAGACCACCCAGTAACTGAAAATTCTGGAATACAAAACCAACGCCTTCGGCGCGTACAGCCGCGCGCTGGTCTTCATCAAGTTGATGCAGAGGCTGACCCAGTAAATGAACTTCCCCATCGGTGGCCGAGTCCAACCCGGCAAGCAAACCCAGTAGCGTTGACTTACCACTGCCCGACGCACCGACAATAGCAACGCTCTCCCCTGCCTTGATCTGCAGATTAACTCCGGTCAGGATGGTGAGCGCCGGCCCGGAGCCAGACACGGTTTTGCCAAGGCCAGAGACCACTAATGAGGATTGAGAAGTGTCAGTCACACGAACCCCGTCTGTTTGGTTATTAAGTCTGAAGAGTACCATCACTGGCGCCACTGCAGGCTGGTTCATCGGAACGACAAAACGCGCCCGTATGCCCCTGCTCCTAATGCTCGCCTGTACACTGGGTATCACCGCTGCTCACGCCCAGAACGCTGCGCCTGCCAACGCGCCAACCGTATTGATTGTTGGAGACAGCATCAGTGCCGGGTTTGGTGTCGCGGTAGAGCAACAGTGGCCAAAACTATTAGAACAGAAGTTACAGGCGGAGTTTCCGCAACTCACTGTTGTGCCTGCGGCAATAAGCGGTGATACCACCTCAGGCGGACGAGCGCGCTTACCGCAACTATTATCTCGCCACCAGCCCGATGTGGTGATGATCGCGTTGGGAGGTAACGATGGTCTGCGCGGTACGCCCGTCACGGTGATTCGTCAGAACCTGTTGGCCATGACGCAGGCGGTGCAGAAGAGTGGCGCCATCGCTCTGATTGCGGGGATGCAGATTCCACCCAACTATGGCCCACAATATACACAGCAGTTCCGGGATGCGTATCCAGCGGTGGCCGAAGCCACAGGCGCTGATTTGATGCCGTTTTTGCTGGATGAAGTGGCACTGACGCCGGGAATGATGCAGGAGGATGGCATTCATCCCAGTGACGCCGCACAACCCACACTGGCGGATAACGTATTCCAGTATGTGCGTGCGGCGCTTCGCGCTAGCCAGTAACGCTGATTACGGCTGCGGTGTCAGCAACAGCTTGCTGGTATCGACCTCGAGTGCTTCCAGCTCGCCCAGAATCATGGCATAGGTGTTGTCATCCATGGTGGGCGTGCGGCTGAGGATAAAGAGCGTGTATTCGAACGGATCGGTCACTGCAGCGTACTGATAATCGACGTCATCGAGGACCACGATCAGGTAGTTCGGATACGGTAAATCCGGCGCACCCGGGAAGACGACCTTCAGCTTAGAGTTCGTTTCTTCATCCCAAATGGTGGCGTTGCCGGTGATGTCACTGACTTCACCGTCCAATGAATCCTGCAATCCGCGGTTGTAGACCTCCACCGAACCGTCGTCCAGCAAGGTATATTGCGCCGTCACACCGACCAGCCCCTCATTGAACGCGACCTCGTTGGCCGCAATCTGATACCAGGTCCCCATATAACGAGGGACGTCAACAAAAGGCACGGTGTCGACGAAACGGCACGCCGATAGCGATAGGGACACTGCGACCAGCGCCGCCATGCGAATAAGTACAGACATAGTGAATTCCTGTATGGGTTAAATAATTAAACAAAACCTATACAGAAGCACTACAAAACTCAAGTCAGCTGATGCCTCTGGCCCGAAGTGCACTAATTGCCTGGGTGCGATTGGCCACCTCTAACTTCGCAAACAAATTCGAGGTGTAATTTTTCACCGTGCCCAAGCTCAGATAGCAACGATCGGCAATTTGTTGATTGGTCATGCCGGCCACCAGACAACGCGCCACTTCAAACTCGCGCGCCGTAAGATCATCGTGGGTACGCGCGCTGGTCAGTGCCGGGAAAACCGTTTCACCCCGGGTCACACAGTGCAGATGTTCGATCAGCTCAGTCACGTCGATGCTCTTCGCCAGCCATCCTTGAGCCCCTGTACGACGGGCTTCCCAGCTGAGTGCCGCATCGGCAAACGTGCTGAGAAAGACCACCGGAATAGCACTGATCTTACGCAAACGACGCAGCGTCTCCAGGCCGTCGCGCCCCGGCATATGGAAATCCAGTAATACCAGATCACAGTCCGACACAGCGGCGGTTGAACCCTCCGCAATGGTCGCCGGCTGCCCGGATGAAGCAAACGCAGAGAGTAGCGCATCACCACTGGCAAACGACGCCGCCACGCTGACCTCTCCAGTCAGCGCCAACAGAGTCGCGATGCCCTGCTGCACCAACGCCTGATCATCGACCAATACAACTTTCATCATACTTTCACCTCCGGCAGACGCAGCCGCCACAGCAAACGCTGGTCAACGACATCCACCTCAAACGATCCATCCATGGCCGCAATGCGTTCGGCCGCGCCGCTTAAACCATTGCCCGCCGACCACTCACCGCAAAAACGTGATTCATCCAGCAAGGTGATCTGCAATTCACCATTTCGATACTGCCCTGTGATCGTTGCCCGATGGCCCCCTGAGTGCTTCATGATATTGGTCAGAAACTCGCGAATCAGGGACAACAGGGTGTCCGTCTGCTGAGCATCCGTCACGACCGCGGTCTCTTCCCATTGCAGCGTCACTTCCAGCGTCGAGGCCTGCTCAATCAACTCGGTCAGTGCATCAACGAAATTCCCTTGCCCGCCGGACGTCGCGCGCAAACCATTAACGACGCTGTCCAATACCGCAAATAATCGCTTGGTCGCAGCACGCGCTTCACGTAAGGGGGTACTCAGACGCTCGGTTAAAGAGGGAGACGCTGGCGAGCTGAGTAATGTTGGGCTTGGTTGCAACGGACTGAGTGATGCATGCTCGTCCGAGCCCTGCTCAAACTCGGTATTTTCAGCAACGGTTCTCTCCAGCTGTTTCTGCAATATTTGCAGATTCATATGCAGAGTCGCGAGTTCATGCCCCATGTTGTCGTGCAGGTTATGCCGCATCGAGCGACGCTCCAGTCGCCGCTCACTCTCTGCGATCTGCGCCTGCGCCATGCGCAGCTCATCGCCCAGAATCCGCAGACGTTTTACCTCACTGACCTCCAGCACAATACTCAGGCCAAAACTCCACAGCACCCATTGCTGTATCAGGCACAAGGCAAAAATCCACCCCGCCCAGACACCCGAAAACTGCGCCGCAAATACCGCTGCGATCAGCAGGTGATAGGTCACCGCCACCGGCGCACTGAAACGCACGGCCATGGAAGCCGAATTCACCAACAGCATGGCAACCAAAGGCCCCATCTCATCAGGTACTGACGCCACCGAAATCAACGAAATGCCGCAGCCATGCGATAGCAGCAACAGCCCCCAAAAGCGCCAGTCACGGTTATCCACCCGCCAACTCAGATTGCGCGACAGCAGTTCATGCGTCCCAAGCCAAGCGAGCAAACAGAAGGCGCTGCCATTCAGGATGATGAGCACAAAGGCCAGCAGAAAGGTCGACTGGGGGACATGCCAGAGCGCCGCAACAGCCCCCAACACCCAGGCACTGCTGCCCAATAAAATAATGATGCCGACACGCAGAATATACGGCAGCCGGACCGGAGAGGTCGCACGGTTCATAGTCTTATTATTGTTATTCCATTAAGGACAACCATGGTGGCATTCCATGCCGACGAAGGCCACAGGGCATACCTCAGATTGGCGCTAATCGCGCACTGTTGATCACTTTTCGACCAACACTAAGAATAAAGGACTAGACACTATTTAAGCTGGCTAAATTTCATACATAAATAGTGCAAATATTGATCTGAAACCATGGTGCAAATCCGGTGCTTTTTGCTACAGT
>JAYYHP010000139.1:0-3121 GCA_036148335.1 Pseudomonadota bacterium | reverse complement strand
GTTCTTGTGGAACATGCTGGGTGCACTGATTCTGTTGCCAGCCTTGGCCAGCTTCCTGTTGAAGCCAGAGCGCATGATTGCGCGTCATCAGGCCCATCACGGACAAACGCCTGCCGCAGGATAAACAATACGCGGCAAAGCGGTTACCATAATGCCTCGGTACGTCATGTGCCGAGGCATTTTTATTTTTGCGTAATCGATTTAGAGGACTTGTGTCATGAAAACCCCACTGGGGCTGGAAGCCGAACTGCCCGTCATGGAGCTGTTTAAAGACGCTCTGTTTTTATTGTGGGAGAAACGCGCGTTTCTGATTCCAATGTTTGCGCCCATCATCGTCGTGATGGTGATGCTCGAATTTTACAGTACGCACCTGACCGAGTTGTTGATGGCGCAGATGCCAGAGCTCGAGCACGGTGCCGTCCCTAAAGGGACTTGGGAGTTCTTGATCGTCAGTGGTATTTCCATGTTCCTGAGCGTACTGATGGCCACCACCGTACATCGTTTTAGTTTGCAGCCAAAAGCCCTGTGGCCACGTAACGCATTACGACTGCCGTTGCCTTCTGACTGGCGTTACCTGCTCAGAACCGTGCAGATCGTTGTCATCTGCAGCGGCGCTGGGATCATTGTGACAACCTTGCTGGGCGGCCTTGCCACAGCGCTGGGTGCTCCGGCGAATTCGCCAATCGGCTTCATCGCGGCGGCGGCTGTGGTGCTCTACCTGATGGCTCGCCTCTCGGTGACTCTGCCCGAAATCGCCATCGGCACTAAAGGGTCAGACCTTGGGCGCGCCTGGCGCATGTCCACAGGCAATGCAGGGCGCTTGCTTTTTGTCGTTCTGGGTTTACCCATGCTCGTGGCATTGCCATTCACATTCTTTTATTTATTTGGCCATCTAGTGACGAACCTGATCGCGGCCTTCGGAGTCTACGTCATGACGTTGGTCTCGGTGACCGTGTTGTCACTGAGCTATCAATTCTTACGTGAGTTCTATGAGCCTGAAGTAACAGAACTCGTTGAAGACGAAAAAGCCGACGACGACAACAGCAGTCTGGACGCCTGACGCTCATGAAACTCGGCGATCTCAGTATCACCTACATTGAAGTGATGGCTGACACGCTGTTGGCGGCGGGGCATTCGCCTAAACCGCTACTCGAGCAGTACGGCATCGTCGACGAAACACTGGCAACACCAGATGCACGTATCAGTATTCCACGCTTTATGCGCATGGGCTTTGATGCGATCCAGCGCACTGGGCAGCCAGAGTTTGGTTTGTTAATGGGACAGCACACCTGGCCTGCTCACCTGGGGCTGGCGGGTCTGTTGGCGGCGGTCTCCAAAGATATGCGCAGCGCCTGTCAGGCCATTGCAGGCTTTGAGCTACTGTCCAGCTATAACTCGCGGGGCGCGTCTCAGTTTGGCAAAGCCAGTGACCTCAGTGCAGAGGACCGTGAGAGCAGAGCGCCATCTCCGGTAAATCCCCATCCTGCTGACCCCGCATTACGTTTCTATTCCATCAGCCCCTACAACGACTACAACCTGTTTGTGGTCGACTCCGTGCTTGCCGGATGGACGCACGTGCTTGAGGTCATCAGCGGGCGGCCGCACCAGGAATGGTTGCAGCGGATTGATATCGAGTTTCCGGCACCGCGTTATCAGGAGCGTTATGCGCGCACGTTTCAGGTGCCCGTCAATTTCAATGCGGGACATAACCAATTGGTTTTTCAGCGTGACGCAATGGACCTGCCAGTGCTCCAACACAGTGCATCCATGCACGCTCGTCTGCACCACCAAGCAACGTCAGAACTGGAACGTGTGCGGTTAGGGCTGAGTGTGGCCGAGAAAGTCGCGCGCGCCATTGGCCCGCTGCTGAACGGGCAGACACCTGAGCTGGCAGACGTGGCTACGCGGTTGAATACCGCTCCCTGGACACTGCGTCGGCGACTGCAGAGTGAAGGCCTGACCTACAAAGATGTGTTGAATAACACCAGACGGAGCCTGGCGGAGAGTTACGTCAGAGACACTGACCTGACGTTAGGGGAAATAGCGTATTTGCTGGGGTTTGGTTCTGCTGCGGCCTTCCAGCGCGCTTTTAAACGCTGGACTGGCGAACCGCCTGGCCGCTATCGGGAGATCCGCCGAAGTGGCGGAAAATAAACCGTAGTTACATCTCTACGGCGTCGTCACAGTCGTCATCGTAATCGTCGAAGCCGACATCTAACAGATCTTCAATGTAATCAGACATCTCGATCTCCTTGTTGTTTTTGTTAATAACATCCCATTGGGTGTGCAATATTTGTTCAGCATATTGCGTGCCAGTTAACCACCCAATAATCAATATAGTCGCTGTCAGTAATACGACAAGTGTTTGTGTTGTCGGTTCCCTGACGATTCCTGCGACTGAGTTCCACCTTACGCGGCGAATATGACCTCAATATGACAGAGTGATCGAATCTTGAGCAATTCAGGAAACGTCAGGTTTTGCCAGCATTATTAAGGTGGAGTGGGGTGGGGGATCTAAAAAGTAGATGGCGGATGGCCGGGCTTAAACAGAACAAAGATTTTATAAAGGGGATCTTAAAAAGATGGCGGACTGGTGGGAGGCGACTGGGCAGGCCTTCCTGACCGCGACCAAGGCTAATAACAATCAAGGGGATCTTAAGAAAGATGGCGGACTGGACGGGACTCGAACCCGCGACCCCCGGCGTGACAGGCCGGTATTCTAACCAACTGAACTACCAGTCCGCATTGTGATCACTTTACTGCAAAGTGATGGTGGGTGATGACGGGATCGAACCGCCGACCCTCTGCTTGTAAGGCAGATGCTCTCCCAGCTGAGCTAATCACCCAAATAGGTTTGTCGCTTCGCTGATTGAGTTGCTACTGCGTTGTTCCTCGCTCGTCCCATCGCCAACCAGTAGGTATGTATCAGGGTACTAGCTGCGGTACGCCTTGTACCATTCTAAATCATCAAACCCCATCGAGAGCGGTGACACGTTTCAATTTTACTTCTTGAAAGAAGCTCTTTGTTTTTCATCGAAGAGAAGATGGCGGACTGGACGGGACTCGAACCCGCGACCCCCGGCGTGACAGGCCGGTATTCTAACCAACTGAACTACCAGTC
>JAYYHP010000138.1:0-9663 GCA_036148335.1 Pseudomonadota bacterium | reverse complement strand
CTGCGAATGACGGGATCAAAACCCGTTGCCTTACCACTTGGCGACACCCCAGCATTTAAGACGGTCTGAATAATACCTTATGCGTTTTTGAAAGGTTAGACCCTTTCGCAACAAAGGCTACATAATCAGCCGGTAACTGGTCAGAAACCTGTCTGGCTTCTGTCTCAGAACCGAAGCTTGTGAATATGCAAGCTCCAGTGCCCGTCATCTTAGCAAGAGAAAATTTATTTAGCAAATTCAATGCGTTACCAACTTCTGGGTAAAGCATTGTGACAACTTGCTGGCAGTCATTTCTGCCCCCTTGCCTCAACGCGGTGCGAATATTAATGGCGGCCGTGTCGCGGGTCAACCCCTCGTGTGAGAAAATTTTTCCAGTATTAACATGGACTTGCGGACACACGACTAAAAACCAGGGTTCGTCGAGTTCTGGAGTGGGGGTCAGTTGTTCGCCAACGCCTTCGGCAAAGGCGGCCTGACCACGGACAAACACCGGCACATCGGCACCCAGAGAGAGTCCCATGGCGGCGAGTTCGTCGAGTGATAGACCAAGGTGCCAGAGTTCGTTCAGCGCCAGTAGGGTAGTGGCTGCATCGGAGCTACCGCCACCGAGGCCGCCGCCCATGGGCAATATTTTCGTTAACTGGATGTCTGCCCCCACGGGGTGACTGGCGCGGGCCTGCAGCATGCGCGCGGCGCGGATGATCAGGTTATCTTCAAAATCGACGCCTGCGACCTCAGGGTTGAGGGTAAGCGTGGCATCTTCACGGGCGACGAACGTCAGCTCATCGCCATAATCCAGAAACTGAAAGAGGGTTTGCAGGTTGTGATAGCCGTCTTCACGGCGGCCAGTAATGTGCAGGAACAGGTTCAGTTTGGCAGGCGCCATTAATGTCAGGCGATCAGTCATGCAAAGTCCACTCGCGGATCGAAAAGGTAAAGCGAAAATCGTGTCCGCTGACTTTTACCAGTCCTGGCAACCAAACGCCATTCTGATTGGAGTAGCGTTTGTAGGTGACGACCCAGCCGTATTGCTCCAGGCGACTGAGTAATCCGGCATCATCGAACTCAGTCACAGCCTCGCCATTGGGGCTCGGTTGTCCTTTAACCCAGTAACGAATGTCTGATACCGGGAAGTTCCAGCCCAGATACAGCAGCATGAGCTCTTCAGGGGAGTCTGCATGGCGCGGCTCATCCCAGCCGGGTAGGGTCAGGCTGGCGCTATCCGCATCACCGCTGAGTCGCGTTGCCCCTTGTCCCAGTGGTCCGGCAATGTAGATGTCGAAGGTGCGTTGTTCCTGCTTCCAGTCGAGGTAGCCGGTGGCGCCATCGTCTGGGGTGCGAACGGACATTTTGCCGCGAACTTGCCAATGCCCCACGTCGTCGAGTTGGGCTTGCAGGGCGTCGGTGCCACCTTGGGGCAACAAGCTGGCGCAGCCGCTAAGGCCCAATAGTCCAAGGAGTAATACTCCGCGGAGCATACGAGAGAAAATCTCAGACGTTGAAACGGGTGTTCGGGAAAACGTAAGAATAGGGTTCATAAGATCAGGCTGGGCGTAAACAGTGGCAATGATAATGTATCGTCGATGGGTATGACTCAGACGTGGCGATTTTGTTCGCTTGGTTTTGGTCGCGGCGTTTTATTCGGTTTTTTTATTCGGGTTGCTTTGTACGTCGGCGCTGGTCGATGTCAGGTAAGGCTCTGGGGGCAGTTTCCAGACCTGATCTGACCTACCCCCAGACCGCTCAACTTCCAGACCAGACTTGAGACAGCTCACACGACTTAGATAACTTGCCTGTTAAGTGACGTCAAAGATTACAGGGAATCACGGTCCACCTTCAGGCGTTCAAGGGTTTCGGTAATGATGCTGCTCTCCGGGTCATTGTCGTAACCCGCCTTCCAGATGGCTTTTGCTTCTTCCGGTTGGCCCGTCACCCAGTACCATTCACCGAGATGTGCGGCGATTTCGTGATCGGGCATTTTATTCCAGGCATCCAGCAGCAGTGGGCCAGCTTCGTTGATTTTACCCTGGCGGAAGTAAAGCCAGCCGAGGCTGTCAATGATGGCTGGGTTGTCTGGTTGCAGGGCCAGTGCTCGCTCAATCAGGGGCTCGGCTTCATCAAAACGATCGGTCTTGTTGGCGAGACTGTAGCCCAGCGCATTGAGGGCTTCGGCATGATCTGGATGAGCCTCTAACAGGCGTTTTAAGTCCATCTCTAATTGCAGCAGGTCACCCATCTGCTCAGACACGATGGCGCGGGTATAGAGTAAATCAGCATCCGTAGGCGCATTTTCTAAAGCGCGAGTGAGTGCGTCGTAGGCTTCTTGTTGGCGACCGGCCTTAATCAGCAAGTCGGTTTCAATGCGCAACAGGTTAGCAGCGTATTTGGGGTAGGCGGTGGCGCGCTCATCTAAATAAGCCACCGCTGCGTCCACGGTTTGCGTGTCATTCAGAATCCGGGCGGCGGCGAGCTGGCCGGCCATGAACTCGCGACTATCGCCAATGGCACGATAGTGGGATACCGCCAGTTCCGGCTGCTCTTCTGCCGTGGCAATGCGGCCGAGGTAAAAGTGCGCTTCATTGGCTTTCGTGCCTTCGTCGATCAAGCCCTGAAACAAAGGTTTGGCGGCGTCGTAGTTTTCCAGTTCTTCTTCAAGCAGCGCCAGTGACAGCTGCACCTGAGGATCATTGGGGAATTGTTCATTGATATCGATAAAGGCATTGCGTGCGCCTTTGGTGTCGCCGTTCTGGAGCAGGAAACGGGCACGGAGTACCGCCACCTGTTTATTGTCCGGGTGGTCGTCCTGAACGTCGTCTAACCAATCGATGGCGTCATCCAAACGTTCCATGCGCGCCAGTAACCGGGCTTTCTGAATGGCGGCAGGCAGGAGTTCCGGGCTGGCATCCAACGCGGCATCAATGCGCTCGATGGCCGCGTCATTCTGTTCCAGTGATTGCAGCATCAGCGCCTGTCCAAACAGCAGGTTACCGTGCTCCGGGTAAGTGGTATTCAAGGCTTCGAGCCAACTCAGGATCGAAGTGCGATCGGCCTCAGAGGCGGTCAGGCTGGCGGCGGCGTAAAAGTCGAATTGCGCGATGCCGGTCATTTCGTAAAAACGAATGTAGAGGTCGAGGCTTTTCTCGTAGTCTTTTTGCCCCAAGGCGACCTGAGCGGCGGCCTGCACTGCGCTAGGGTCGTCCGGATCGACGCTCAACCAGATGGCACTGGCCTCTCGTGCGTAATCAGCCGCACCGACATACTGAGCAATCCGCAAAGCGCGTTCAGCGACGTTAGGATCGCGGGTTTTGCGTGCCTGATCGAGATAGTGAAACAGCGCGACGTCGTAACGTTGGCGTTGTCCGGCCATTTCGGCAATGAGCAATGAGTACATTGTCGGTGCCGGGATGGGGCGATACTCAACGGCCGGCGCCGCTTGAGTCGCCTCCGCAGCGGTATCCTGATCGAGGTGAGTGTCTTGTTTGTACAGGCTTGAGCAGGCGATGGTGGCCAGCGAAGCTCCGGCCAAAAGCAGCGAACGCAAGGTGCTACGGGTAACGTGAGCAATAACCATGAGGGTAGAAGACGCAGATTCCGGTTGCATAGTGTCTGTTATTTAGTGCCAGTTAAGCAGGTAAGTCAAAGATTTGAGGGGAAAATTCCGTCCCAGCTGTTTATAATCGCGGCTTTCACTGGGGGATTCCGGCGAGCAGAATGAGTATCTGGGCTCTGGGCATTAATCATAAAACCGCTCCGGTCGCCGTGCGTGAGCGCGTAGCGTTTGACCCAGCGGGGATGCCGGATGTACTGCAGCGCCTGCAATCGCTGGATACTGTCTCAGAAGTGGTGGTCCTGTCGACCTGCAACCGCACCGAAATCTACTGCACCGCCGATGACCATTGTCCCGACCAGATTGTGCGCTGGCTGGAGACTCATCGGCAGATTGGTCGTGCCGACCTCGATGCTTCTCTTTACTCCCTGAATAACGATGATGCGGTGTCGCACACCATGCGTGTGGCCAGCGGCCTGGATTCTCTGGTGCTGGGTGAACCTCAGATTCTCGGGCAGATGAAATCCGCGTTTGCCGTTGCCCAGGATGCTGGCACGGTCGGTGCCGAGTTAGGTCGCTTATTCCGTCAGACCTTCACCATCGCCAAACGGGTGCGTACCGACACGGCGATTGGCCAGAATCCGGTATCGGTGGCCTTTGCTGCCGTGCGCATGGCGCAGCATATTTTTGCCGATATGAAAAACAGCCGGGCGTTGTTGATTGGTGCCGGTGAAACCATCGAGCTGGTGGCGCGTCATTTAAGTCAGGCCGGTGTGGAGCACCTGACATTGGCCAATCGTACTCTGGCCCGGGCTCAGACCTTGGCTCAGGAGTTTCACGCCGAAGCGGTATTGCTCGAAGACATCCCGGTGGTCCTGCCGGATGCGGACATCGTGATTTCCTCTACTGCCAGCCCACTGCCAATTCTCGGCAAAGGCATGGTAGAAAATGCCCTGAAGAAACGCCGCCACAAACCCATGTTCATGGTCGATATTGCGGTGCCTCGTGATATCGAAGCTGAAGTAGGCGATTTATCCGACGTGTACCTGTACACCGTCGATGATTTGCGCGACATCATTGATGAGAACGTGCGCTCACGCGAAGACGCCGCCAAGCAGGCCGAAGAGCTGATTGAAGCCGGTGTTGAGCACTTTATGCGTGAGCTGAAAGCGCTGGATGCCGTCAGCACCCTGACGGACATTCGCACGCACGTTGATCTGCTGCGCGAAGAGCAGCTCGAGAAAGCCCTACGACAGCTGCAAAACGGCGGCGACCCGGAAAAAGTCTTACGCACCTTTGCTCATACCTTCAGCAACAAAGTGCTGCACGAACCTATGACGGCCCTGCGCCGCGCAGGCGCCGAAGGGCGTCGTGACGTTCTCGACTGGAGTCGGGAATTGTTTGATCTGGATACCCCGAAAAAATGAAAGCCTCAATACTGCAAAAGCTAGAATCGCTCCGTGATCGTTACGAAGAGGTCGGTCACCTGTTGTCGGACCCTGAGGTCATCGGTGATCAGGATAAGTTCCGTAACCTGTCCAAAGAATACGCTGAACTCGAAGAAGTGGCACAGGCCTATTCCGATTATGAACAGGCGCAGGCCGATCAGGAAGAAGCGGCATTGCTGGCCGGCGATGACGACCCTGACATGCGTGCCATGGGGGAAGAGGAACTGGCAGCGGCCAAAGAGACGCTGGCCGAACTCGAAGGGCGTATTGAGATTCTGCTGTTGCCGAAAGATCCGGACGACGGCCGTAACGTGATTGTCGAAATCCGCGCCGGCACTGGCGGCGATGAAGCAGCGATTTTCTCTGGTGACCTCTACCGCATGTACACCCGCTTTGCCGAAACTCAGGGCTGGCGCACGGAAATGATGAGCGCCAACGAAGGCGAGCATGGCGGCTTTAAAGAGGTCATCGTGCGCATCAGTGGCACCGATGTGTATTCCCGTCTGAAATTTGAATCCGGTGCGCACCGGGTTCAGCGTGTGCCCGAAACCGAGAGTCAGGGGCGCATTCATACCTCGGCCTGTACCGTTGCCGTGATGCCTGAAGTCGAAAGCGAAGACGAAGTCGACATCAACAAAAACGATTTGCGCATTGATACCTTCCGGGCCTCAGGAGCGGGTGGTCAGCACGTCAACAAAACCGATTCCGCCATCCGTATTACCCACTTGCCGACTGGCGTGGTGGTGGAGTGTCAGGACGAGCGTTCGCAGCATAAGAACAAGGCGAAGGCCATGGCCATGTTGGCAACGCGTTTGCGTGATGCCCAGCGCATCGCCGCTCAGGCAGAGCAGGCCGCTACACGTAAATCGCTCGTCGGTTCCGGCGATCGCTCAGAACGCATCCGCACCTACAACTACCCGCAGGGGCGTGTCACCGACCATCGCATTAATCTGACCCTCTATAAGTTGGAAGAAATTGTTCAGGGGGATCTGGCGTCGGTCATTGAACCTTTGATTCATGAACATCAGGCCAATCTGCTGGCCGAAATGGCCGGGCAGTGAGTACCGTTGGCGACTGGCTGGCTCGGGCTCAGGCAACACTGAGTGAGAGTGAGTCTCCTCGAGCCGATGCCGAACTTCTGTTGATGCATGTGCTCGATGTGAATCGGGCATGGTTGTATACCTGGCCAGAGAAAGCGCTGACCGAATCGCAATGCGGCGAGCTGGATGCGTTACTCGCCCGCCGCAGGGAAGGACACCCGGTGGCGCATCTAACGGGGGTTCGGGAGTTCTGGTCTTTGCCATTGCGTGTGGCACCGTCCACCTTAATTCCCCGTCCGGATACCGAAACTTTAATCGAATGGGTGTTGGACCTGCCTTTACCGACGGCTGCTCGAGCGGTGGATCTGGGGACGGGCACCGGCGCGATTGCGCTGGCGTTAAAAAGTGAACACCCGCACTGGCAGGTCGACGCTGTCGAATTTAATGCCGGGGCGGTGGCCTTGGCGACAGACAACGCACGTCGATTAAGACTGGACGTTAAGGTCATGCAGGGCAGCTGGTATGAACCCTTGCAGCCCAGCTACGACCTGATTGTTTCCAACCCGCCATACATAGACCCTGATGATCACCACCTGAATGAAGGGGACGTACGCTTCGAACCGGCCTCTGCGCTGGTGGCCGACGCGTCGGGCATGGCCGATCTGTTGCATATTATTGATCACGCTCCGGATTACTTAACTCCCGGTGGTTGGCTGTTACTGGAACATGGCTATGATCAGGCGTCGCAGGTGTGTGATTACTTACGCCAGCGAGGTTTTGTGAACGTACAGAACCGTTGTGATCTGGGCGGTAATCCGCGTATCAGCGGTGGACAAATACCGGGAGTTCCTCAATGAACGACGATCAGCTACTGCGCTACAGTCGCCATATTCTGCTGCCCGAAGTGGATATCGAAGGGCAGGAAGCGATTTCCCGAGCAACAGTGGTTGTGATTGGACTCGGTGGACTAGGGTCGCCTGTGGCGCTGTATCTGGCTGCGTCCGGGGTCGGGCATTTGATTCTGGTGGACGACGATCAGGTAGAACTATCTAACCTTCAGCGGCAGGTCATTCACGACTCCGGGACCGTAGGTAAGAGCAAAGTCGACTCGGCAGCACAGCGCTGTCAGGCTGTGAATCCTGACGTCAAGGTGTCTGGTTATGTTACCCGCGCCAACTTCGAGTGGTTGAGCCAGCAGGACTGGTTGGCTAGGCAAGGCAGTTCATACGACGGTCTGACGGTCATCGTCGATTGCTCCGACAATGCCGCAGTCCGCTACGCGATTAATGATGTGTGCCTGCAGAAGCGCATCCCTTGGGTATCCGGTGCTGCGGTTGCTTTGCATGGTCAGGTCGCGGTTTTTGACCCTCGCCAGCAAGGCGCATCTTGTTACCGGTGCCTTTATCCAGAGCTAAAAGACATTTCCCTGACTTGCTCAGAAAGTGGCATTTTATCGCCGGTGGTCGGGGTGGTTGGGACGACTCAGGTCGTTGAGGCATTGCGCTTGCTGACGGGTTTCGGCGAACCTCAGCATAATGTTCTGAGAACTTACGATGCCAGTAGCGGCGACTGGCAGCGCTGGAAAGTGCCACACAGGCATGACTGCACCTGCCACTCTCTGTCTTGCTGAATCTCTGATCCAGGCAACTCTCTCTAAAGCGCCCTGCATTGACGTAATTTTCTGACCACCATTTTTCATCTACGCCGCTCTGGTGTAATGCTTTATTACTATATGGTTATTTTTGAAAATAGGTGTAGTCTAGAGGGATCATCATTCTTCGGAGGGGAATCTCATGGCGCGCGTTATCATTCTGGGGGCAGGCACCGGCGGTATGGCTGGGTCTTATGAAATTCGTGAACTGCTAGGTAAAGAGCATCAGGTTACGGTTATCAACGAGCGGGAAGACTTCTGGTTCGTACCATCGAATCCATGGATTGCGGTGGGTTGGCGTGAGCGCCCTGATACGAGTTTTCCTATCCGCCCATATCTCGAGAAAAAGGGGATTGAGTTTATTGCCAAGGCTGTCACTAAGCTTGATCCGGATGCCAGTGAATTAACCCTCTCTGACGGTTCTATCGAAAAATACGATTACCTCGTGATTGCTACTGGCCCGAAACTGAATTTCGCCGCGATTGAAGGTGCTGGTCCGCATGGAGGATACACTCAGTCGATTTGTGCACTCGACCACGCCGAAACCTGTTTTGAAGATGTAAAAGCGCTGTCTGCTGAACCTGGCCCCGTGATTGTTGGTGCCATGCCGGGGGCATCCTGTTTTGGCCCAGCGTACGAATACGCCTTTATTCTCGACAAAGAACTGCGTAATCGTAAGGTGCGTGACAAGGTTCCTATGACCTATGTGACCAGTGAGCCTTATATCGGCCATCTGGGCTTAGGGGGCGTCGGTGATTCTAAGTCCATGCTGGAGAGTGAACTGCGTAACCGCCATATCAAATGGATTACCAACGCTAAGGTCACCAAAGTGGGCGATGGTGTTATGTATGTTGAAGAGTTGAACGAAGACGGCTCGCTGAAAAAAGAACACGAGCTGCCGTTTAAGCATTCTATGATGCTGCCATCTTTTGCCGGGGTAGATCCTGTGGCTTCAGTAGAGGGACTGTGTAATCCAAAAGGCTTTGTGCTGATTGATGAACATCAGCGTAACCCTAAGTGGAAAAATATTTACTCCGCCGGAGTCTGCGTTGCCATTCCTCCGGTGGAAGATACGCCTGTACCGACAGGCACACCGAAAACTGGTTATATGATTGAATCCATGATGACCGCGATTGCACACAACCTGAAAGCCGATCTTGAGGGCGGTGTAGCGGATGCCAAAGGCACTTGGGCGGCAATCTGTCTGGCGGATATGGGAGATACCGGAGCTGCATTTGTGGCTATCCCGCAGATTCCGCCGCGTAACGTAACCTGGTTTAAGAAAGGTAAGTGGGTGCATCTGGCGAAGATAGCATTCGAGAAATACTTCATGCACAAAATGAAAACAGGCTCATCCGAGCCTGTGTTTGAGAAGTACACATTAAAAGCGCTCGGCATTAATCGTCTTAAGGATGAATAATTAACCGGTAATAAAAAGCCCTCGTTATCGTCCGATTCCGAGGGCTATTTAATTGCACCTGAGGCAGTTTTTCTCTTTCGTCGAATTTACTCTTCGCCAAACAGCGCGCAGTCGATCAGGTCACACAGACAGTGAATTACCACCAGATGTACTTCCTGAATGCGTGCGGTGACGTCCGATGGCACGCGGATCTCTACGTCTTCGGCCGTTAATAACGATGCCATGTGACCACCGTCTTTGCCCGACAACGCCACCACGACCATGTCGCGCTCATGGGCCGCCTGAATCGCCTGAACGACGTTGCTGGAATTCCCACTGGTCGAGATTGCCAGCAACACATCGCCCGGATTGCCCAGTGCACGAATCTGCTTACTGAACACTTCGTTGTAACTGTAATCGTTAGCAATGGAGGTGATGGTAGATGGGTCGGTGGTCAGCGCAATGGCTGGCAGGCTAGGGCGCTCGCGCTCGAAACGGTTTAACAGCTCGGATGAGAAGTGCTGCGCATCTCCCGCGGAGCCACCGTTACCACAGGTCAGGATTTTGCCGCCACTGAC
>JAYYHP010000137.1:0-3935 GCA_036148335.1 Pseudomonadota bacterium | reverse complement strand
GCCGTGGGCACCGATCTTTTGTACGCCTCCCTGACCAAAGCCAGCGGTGCCTACAGCCATCACCAGCAACGCCACGTTAATTGGCACCTGGTCAAGTTACTGGCAGCAGGCTCTATTCCAGCGGCGTTAATCACAGGCGCCCTGTTAAGCTCCCTGTTTACGGATGCCGAACACTACGGCGACTTACTAAAAAGCTCACTGGGCATCATGCTGGTACTGACGGCGCTCGTAATCTTCTTTCGCAGTAAGATTCAACGCTACGCCAGTCAGCGTCATGCTGGCAATCTGGCTCACCTACGCCCCACTGCCACGGTTGTCATGGGAGTATTGCTGGGTATCTTTGTAACACTCACGTCGGTAGGTGCTGGCGCGATTGGCACAGCCATCCTGATGTTGCTGTACCCAGCCCTACGCAGCACAAACATCGTCGGCACCGACATCGCCCACGCCGTCCCCCTTACTCTGGCGGCCGGTCTGATTCACATGGGACTGGGCAAGGTCGATTTCTTCCTGCTTGGCGCCCTGCTACTTGGCTCGATTCCTGCCATTCACCTGGGCAGCATCCTCAGTCGTCGCGTACCGGATTCGGTACTCCGCCCTGTGTTAGCGTCATTACTGCTCATCATGGGCGTTCGCTACATGGCGTTCTAACGCCGCTCTCTGACAGCTTAGGCAGGCATTACAACCCACCTGCCTGAGCAGCAACAACCCCTTAATCATACCCAGCGTCTACACTTTTTTGTTAACGCGTCAGGCACAACGCTTCGCTGCCTACTGCCACAAAAAGCAGCTGGGCGGCCTGACACTATTCGCGCATTACCCTGACAAAAGAATCGATGCAGCCCTCGGGTTTACTCAGAGCGAGGGCCAATCATTCGTCGAACGTCGTCCCAATCACACCACAGGAGTCCATCATGGCCGAACAGCTCATGACCATTGAAGAAGTTGCCGAGTTTCTCGAGATTAAGTCCGTTACCGTTAAGCGATATGCGCGAGAAGGCTTACTCGACAGCCATGGAGCAGACAAGCCACCTCTGTTTGAACGGGATAAAGTCGAACGCTTTAAGGAGATCCAGAGCAAACTTCGCTAAAAATTAACTTTACTTAACCCCTCCTTCCTGATTAAGCTGTTTTTGAACTTAGTTAACTTAACTTTGAAAATGAAAACAGTGGATGCGGTTGCCTTCTTCGGCACCAAAAAAGCGATTGCTACTGCCTGCACCGACGACGGCTGGTCTCTGACCGCCGCCGCGGTATCACAGTGGGGGGATGAACCCCCAGCCGGACGCCAACGCCAACTGGAAGCCCTCTCACAGGGCGCCCTGAAGGCGCGCGCCAGCGAAGTCGCCCCCGAACCAGCCGTAACGGCAACAAAGCACCAAAACGACACCGAACATAAAGAAACAACCGAGAAAGAGACATCAGGAACCGACGACATGATCGACTCCCGCATTGAAGATTTAAACATTGAGTCCATCTCCACGCTGATCACCCCTCAGCAGCTGAAAGAAGAGATGCCAATCTCAGAGACAGCCATCGCCAGCGTACAAAAAGGACGCCAGGCCGTACGTGACATTCTGGATCGTAAAGATCACCGTATTTTTCTGGTGGTTGGCCCATGCTCCATCCACGACGTGGACGCCGCCAAAGAGTACGCCGAGAAGCTTCGCGACCTCGCTGAAGAAGTCAGCGACACTCTGTACCTGGTCATGCGCGTCTACTTTGAGAAGCCTCGCACTACCGTCGGCTGGAAAGGCCTGATCAATGACCCGTATATGAACGACACCTTCAAGATCCAGGACGGCCTGCACATCGCTCGTCGTCTACTGATTGATCTTGCTGAATACGGTTTGCCGCTTTCCACCGAAGCGCTCGACCCTATTTCACCACAGTACTTGCAGGACCTGATCGCCTGGTCCGCTATTGGCGCTCGTACCACAGAGTCTCAGACTCACCGTGAAATGGCCTCAGGCCTGTCATCTGCTGTTGGCTTCAAAAACGGTACTGACGGCAGCCTGACCGTAGCCACCAATGCACTGATGTCTGTCGCCAACCCGCATCGTTTCCTGGGCATAAACCAGAGCGGACAGGTCTCTATCGTTGAAACTGCGGGCAACCCGTACGCACACGTGGTATTACGCGGTGGTGGCGGCAAGCCTAACTACGATTCTGTTAACGTTAAGATCGCTGAGGAAGCACTGGCGAAGGCAGATCTGGCACAGAACATCATGGTGGATTGCTCACACGAAAACTCGAACAAGAACCCAGCGCTGCAGCCACTGGTCATGGACAACGTTACCAACCAAATCCTTGAAGGCAATGACTCCATTATCGGCCTGATGATTGAATCCAACCTCAAGCATGGTCGCCAGAACATTCCAGCGAACCTGGATGATCTCGAGTACGGCCTGTCTGTTACCGATGGTTGTATCAGCTGGGAAGAAACAGCAACAGCAATCCGTAACATGCGCGACAAACTGAAAGATGTCCTGCCAAAACGTGGCAAGTAATTAGCCCCGGACATCTGCATACAAAAATGCCCCGCAAATGCGGGGCATTTTTTTAATTTGTCGCTGATGCTGCTTTACCGACGGGTCTTAAACAGCTGACACCCTCGTCAGGACATCAACACCAGCCAGCAGAACAAACCCTGCGCGATCAATCAGAATTCGTCGTCGAAAATGCCAAACTCGTCGTCAAACTCGTCTTCCTGCACGCCATCGTTGGTCAGATATTCGCGATTCTGAAGATACGCACTGCGTATAAACAAGTAGCGATCCCCGGTAATAAACCCTTCACCCGCGAGCAGATCCGCGCGCAAATCCAGCGCTTTCAAACCAAACATCAGGCTATCTTCGCCAATATTCTCACCAAAATAGGTGTACGAAATACCGGTATAAAAGTCCCCCACATGCCCCGCCGTGTGACGAAGCGTGCGCGGGCCGAAAATTGGCAACATCAGATACGGGCCATTTCCTACCCCCCAGTATCCTAGCGTCTGACCAAAGTCCTCACGGTGCTTGGGCAAACCGATTTTTGTTGCCACATCAAAAACACCAAAAAAGCCGACGGTCGAGTTCACAACGAACCGCCCCATCGCCGTAAGCGCACGCGTGAACTTTAACTGAGCCACATCATTCACACTGGTCAGCGGGTCCAGTGCATTCTGATAAAAATTAGTAATACCATCGTCTACCGACGCAGGCGTAACGGCCTGATAAGTACGCGCCATGGGTACGAAAAAGTTGCGATCAAGATAATCGTTGAAGGCGAATATTTTTCGGTTGGTTTTTTCAAACGGGTCGTATTCTTCACTGGCCGCTGCGCCTGAAGAAAACGCACAGCAAGCAAGAGCAAACGCCAGCGCACCCGCTGAAAACTTAGACTTTTCGAAAAAAGCCGAGTCAGCGGAGTGACTTACCACATCACATGGCGCGGATGTCGCACCCTGGAATTTAAACCATTTCATCAAACAATCATCTCGTTGCTCAGACCAGTATTCCCTGACGGCGCCAATCACTGAGTACATCCAAACCGCCTTGCACCGCAGTCTCACCTTCAAGTCCTGCTTGCGCCAGCACAGCATAAATAACTTCACGCCCCGTCATGGATGGATTCTCGCGAATTGCATCAACAATCACCAGAGATAGTGGTGAGCATTGCACGAAACGCACTGTATCGTCAGCATCTCGAAATAAAATAAATCCGAAAAGACCTGTTTGGTCGGGAATAAAGCCCGGCTGAATCTGATGCACCGGGTAATGGTAAGCAGCCGTCATTAATGCCGAATTAAGCACCGGGGCACGGTCAAACACATCATCCTCAGTACACTCCTCAGGGAGCCCTTCTGTGGCCAGCCCGCCCTCGCGCTGCTGATCATCAACAGGCATCACATCCACCGCCAACTCGAGCCACTCGTAATGCGCTAACTCTGC
>JAYYHP010000136.1:0-3209 GCA_036148335.1 Pseudomonadota bacterium | reverse complement strand
TGATGGTCGGTTTTACGCCCAGATTAGCAACGCCGGTCAGCCACTGGCCATCCACTTCGACCGCCACGGCATACACGCCCTGCATGACCAGACGCGAGCGTTTGATCATGACGTTGGCGGTCGGGGTCTCCAGTTGGCGTCCTAGCTGACGGCCATAGGCCACGCGACCGTTCATACGGTAACGACGCCCAAGCAGACGTGCCGCCTGCGGCAGGTCATCGGCGGCAAGTACATCACGCACCCGCGTGCTGCTGACGCGCTCATCATTGACTAAATGGGTTGGCGTATCACGCACGGTAAAGCCAAATTGCGCGCCCGCCTGAACCAGCGCGGCGTAGTCGCCACTGCGGTCACAGCCAAAGCGGAAGTCATCCCCCACAATCAAATGGCGGACACCAATGGCATTGACCAGTATCTGCTGAATGAAGGCATCCGCCGACATGCTGCGCAATGACTCGTTAAACGGCAGCACCAACAGGTAATCGACACCGGCCTCCGTCAGGTCCTGACACTTATCGCGAAAGCTCGCCAGTCGCGCCGGCGCGTGCTCAGGGGCAAAGTACTCTTTCGGTTGCGGTTCAAACAGAATCACCAGCGTCGGCACGCTGTGCTGGGCAGCCGCCGCCGCCAGATCCGTTAAGATCCGGCGATGCCCCAGATGAAGGCCGTCGAAATTGCCAATCGTGGCAACACAACCGGCGAACTCAGAGGGTACATTGTGCAGGCCTCGAATCAGGCGCATCAGGCTGTCCGTCGTTAATTCAAAGGCACGGAGTATAGCGGGTTCACGGGCATCAGAACAGCTCACCCCGGACATGGCGCACGCGCAGTCCTGCAGCGATCATCACCGCAAAATACGCCACGATGCCAGCGCCAACAATCAGTGCCATCCAGCCAATCCGCGTCCAGGTATCCCAGCCCAGCCAGGCCTGGGGATCGCCCATCAAGAGCACAGCGACCAGCGCCAATACGGTATTGGCTGACAGCAGCACCGCCCCAAAACGCAACCAGCCTCCCTGCGGCTGATAGACCCCCTGTTGGCGTAACCCGCGATACAACATAAAGGCGTTGTAATAAGCCGACAGTGACGTCGCCAACGCCAGGCCAACGTGAGCCAGAGGGAACACCAGCGCCAGATTCAGCACCATATTAACCACCATGGCCTGAATGCCGATTTTCACCGGTGTTTTGGTATCCTGACGCGCGTAATAGCCCGGCGCCAACACTTTAATCATCATGAATGCCAGCAAGCCTGCGGCATACGCCTGCAAACTCAGCGTCATTTTACCGATGTCATAGGCCGTGACTTCGCCATGATAGAAAATCGTCGCCATCAATGGTGTGGCCAACAACACCAGAGCCAGCGCGGCCGGCATCGCTATCATAAAGACCATACGCACCGCCCAATCCAGCGTGCGCGAAAATGCGCCTTTATCGGCCTCGGCCTGTTTGCCGGATAGCGCGGGCAAAATCACGACGCCAATGGCAATCGCAAAGACGCCTAGGGGCAAATTATTTAAGCGATCCGAGTAGTACAGCCAACTGACACTGCCGTCTTCAAGGAAGGATGCCAGTAAGGTATCTAACAAGAGATTAATCTGGCTGACCGACACCCCGAACAACGCCGGCACCATCAACCCACCAATACGACGCACACCTTCGTCTTTGGTGTTTACCTTAGGCGGCACCAACAACCGCAGACGAGCCACGAAGGGCAACTGAAAAACAAACTGGAACAGGCCGGCAAAAAACACACCCCAGGCCAGTGCATACAGCGGCTCTTCGAAATAATCGGTAAACCCCAGCGTCGCAGCGATCAAGGTGACATTCAGAATCATCGGAGTAAATGCTGGTACCGCAAAGCGGCCGTAGGCATTCAGTACGCTACTGGCAAAGGCGGTGAGCGAGATAAACAACAAGTAGGGAAAGGTGATTCGCAACAACTCACCGGTTAAGGCAAATTTTTCAGGGTCATTACGAAATCCTGGTGAAAATACCCACGGAAGATAATCCGCCCCAAGCATCGCAAGACAAGTCACCGCCAGCAGCGCAAGGCCCAGCACTCCCGATACCCGCGCCACCAACAACTGCACTTCCGTAAATGCTCGTTGAGTCCGGTACTCACTTAATACAGGAACAAACGCGACGGAAAACGCCCCTTCGGCAAACAATCGACGGAAGAAATTAGGTATTTTGAAAGCAACAAAAAACGCATCGGCACGGGCGCCGAAATATTGTGCAACGATTACGTCGCGCACCAATCCGAGTACCCGGCTGAGCAGGGTCATCACACTGACAATCGACGAGGACCGAAGCAGGCTCGCGGTTTTGGCCTGAGGAGCAGAATCCGGCGAAGAAGACGACATAGTGGGCATCCTTACGGGGCAGACGTATTCGCCCTCAGAGTGACAGCTGTGTGATGTTTATACACAAAAAAACCCGCCATTGGCGGGTTTTTTGACGATCTGAAATTGGCCTTAGCCTTTCAGAGCGCGAACCTTGTTGTTCAGACGGCTCTTGATGCGGGCAGCAGCATTCTTGTGCATGATGCCTTTAGTCACAGACTTGTCGATGTAAGGTTGGGTTTGAGTAAACGCAGCCTGAGCCTGCTCATAGTCAGCAGTGTCAACGGCGGCGTGAACTTTCTTGATGTAAGTGCGCACCATTGAACGCAGTGCCATAGTACGGGCACGACGCTTGATAGCCTGACGGGCGCGTTTACGAGAACCAGCGGAATTTGCCACAGTCGGCTCCTCAAATTCGGTTAATAACTTTAGTCAGGGCCCCGTCACTACAAGTACGGGTACCCAGAGAGGGCCGGAATTATCCGGATATAAGCCGAAGCTGTCAACAGCTGCGGCCCCTTCCCTCTCACTCAACATTCATTCGCCGTCAGAATCAGTCGATCACAACCGGTTCAAACGATTTCACCAGGTCGTCCACGGCTTTCATCTGGGCCAGATATGGCTCCAGCTTGTCCAATGGCAGCGCGCATGGGCCATCACATTTTGCTTCGGCAGGGTTCGGATGAGCCTCGATAAACAGACCAGCAATCCCCAGCGCCATACCGGAGCGTGCCAGTTCGAAGGCCTGCTGACGACGACCGTCGGCAGAATCAGCACGGCCACCCGGGCGCTGCAGAGCGTGCGTGGCATCAAAAATGACCGGCGCCTGCTTTTTCATGTCGTCCATGCCCAGCATGTCGACCA
>JAYYHP010000135.1:0-8366 GCA_036148335.1 Pseudomonadota bacterium | reverse complement strand
GACCGTCTTGCCCGGCCGTATTAGCCCAGATCAGGAGCCCCACGAATGGATGATCAGGTCCACGCTAACGATAGCGATCCGCAGGAAACCAAAGAATGGGTGGATGCTATCCACTCGGTAATCCGCGCCGAAGGCCTCGACCGCGCGCACTTTCTCATTGAACGTATTGCAGAGCGTGCCACCCGCGATGGTATGCCGTTGCCGTATGCGTTGAATACGCCGTACCGCAATACGATTCCACCAGAAAAAGAAGCGCCGATGCCCGGCGACTTGTTTATGGAGCGGCGCATTCGTTCGTTGGTACGTTGGAATGCCTTGGCCATGGTGTTGCGAGCTAACAAAGAGGGCGCCGGTGATCTGGGCGGTCATATTTCCAGTTTTGCATCGAGCGCGACGCTGTACGATGTGGGTTTTAACCACTTTTTCCGGGCGCCGAATCCCGACAGCGAACAGTCACCATTAGGTGACCTGCTGTATTACCAAGGCCACGTCGCGCCGGGTATTTACGCCCGAAGCTATCTGGAAGGGCGTTTCGATGAGCACGATCTTGAGCGTTTCCGACAGGAGGCGTTAGCACCGGGATTGTCGTCTTACCCCCACCCGAAACTCATGCCGGATTACTGGCAGTTCCCAACGGTATCCATGGGCTTAGGGCCGTTGCAGGCGATTTATCAGGCGCATTTCATGCGCTATCTGTCAGCGCGTGGATTGGTACCTCGTAAAGGGCGTAAGGTCTGGGCATTCCTCGGTGATGGTGAATGTGACGAGCCGGAAACTCTGGGAGCCATTGGTCTCGCCGGCCGTGAAAAACTCGAAAACCTGATCTTTGTGATCAACTGCAATCTGCAGCGTCTGGACGGCCCGGTACGAGGTAATGGCAAGATTATTCAGGAGCTGGAAAGCCAGTTCCGTGGCGCCGGTTGGAATGTGATTAAAGTAGTATGGGGCCGCCACTGGGACCCATTGCTGGCGAAAGATCGCAAAGGCCTGCTGCAAAAACGCATGGATGAAACCGTGGATGGCGAATTCCAGAACTACAAGGCCAAGGGGGGTAAATACACCCGTGAGCATTTCTTTGAAAAATATCCGGAATTACGCGATCTGATTAAAGACCTCAGCGATGAGGATATTTTCAAACTGAACCGAGGCGGGCACGACCCGTACAAAGTGTTCGCAGCGTATCACGCGGCCGTTAATCATCAAGGGCAACCGACCGTTATTCTGGCGCATACCGTGAAAGGGTATGGCATGGGCGCCGAGGCAGAAGGCCAGAACCAGGCGCACCAGGTGAAGAAGCTCGACATTGATAGCCTGCGCGCCTTCCGCGATCGCTTTGGTATTCCGATCCGCGATGAAGATCTGGAGCACCTGCCATTTTACCGTCCACCATCCGACAGCCCCGAGATGACCTACATGCGTCAGCAGCGGGAAAAACTCGGCGGTTTCCTGCCGTCCCGTAATGAGCAGTGGCAGGCACTGAAGTCGCCGGGATTGGACTTCTTTGCAACCCAATTAGAGGGCACGGGTGAACGGGAAATTTCCACCACCATGGCCTTTGTGCGCATTATGTCGCAGATCATCAAAGACAAAAGCATGGGCGATCGCGTGGTCCCCATTGTGCCGGATGAGGCACGAACGTTCGGGATGGAAGGCATGTTCCGACAGCTGGGCATTTACTCCTCCGAAGGCCAGCTTTACGAGCCGGTCGATCAGGGCCAGGTAATGTATTACCGCGAGGATAAGAAAGGTCGTATCCTCGAAGAAGGCATTAACGAAGCCGGTGCGTTTGCCGCGTGGATGGCCGCAGGCAGCTCATACAGCACCAACGGTCTCGCCATGATTCCGTTTTATATTTACTACTCCATGTTCGGCTTCCAGCGCGTCGGAGATCTTGCCTGGGCGGCGGGCGACATGCAGTGTCAGGGCTTCCTGATTGGTGCGACTTCCGGGCGTACCACGCTGAACGGCGAAGGCTTACAGCATCAGGATGGCCACAGCCATCTGTTAGCGTCGACCATTCCGAATTGTATTTCTTATGATCCAACCTACGCCTACGAACTGGCCGTGATCATTCAGGACGGTCTGACGCGTATGTACGAGAAGAAAGAAAAAGTCTTCTATTACATCACCACCCTTAACGAGAACTACCCGCAACCTGCCATGCCGGAAGGTGTCGAAGAAGGCATTCGTCGCGGTATGTATTGCCTGAAAAAATCGGTAGCGACAGAGCGTCCGGTACAGTTGTTGGGCTCAGGTTCTATTTTGCGTCAGGTAGAACAGGCCGCGGAATGGCTGCAGGAAAAAGGCATTGCCGCCAGTGTCTGGTCGGTCACCTCATACAACGAACTTCGCCGCGATGGTCTGGCGTGTGAGCGTGAGGCCATGCTGTCCAGTGGTGAGCGTGTCCGCGAGCCGTTTGTGACGTCTCAATTGAAAGACACGCAAGGACCGGTGGTGTCAGCGACGGATCACATGAAAGCTTATTCGGATCAGATTCGCCCGTATATGCCGAAAGACCGCACCTATCGTGTGTTAGGTACGGATGGCTTTGGTCGCAGTGATACGCGTGCTGCGTTGCGTCACTTCTTTGAAGTCGATTGGCAACACATTGCCTGGGCGGCAGGGTATGAGTTGATGTGTGACGGGCAGTTAAGCCGCGACGAGCTGAATGGCTGGCGTGAAGCGCTGGGCATTGATCCATCGAAACCCGATCCGCTGTACAGCTGAGGAAGGCACTGATGACAACATTCAAAATTCCGGATCTTGGCGGTGCCAGTGACGTAGAAGTCATTGAAGTGTGCGTCAGTCAGGGAGACCAGATTGAGGCGGAGTCGCCGGTACTGGTGCTGGAAACCGACAAAGCCACCATGGAAATTCCTGCGGAAAGTGACGGCACGGTGACCGAGATACTTATCAAGGTAGGCGACCGTGTTAACGCCGGTGACGACATGATGGTATTGAGTACGGGCTCAGGCTCGGGTACGGATACAGGGAGTAGCGACGCATCAGCTCCTGAAGAGGCATCGGCCGCTGCTCAGGCCGCGGCGGAAGCAGAAACTGATACCAACACTGAGCCGGCGTCTGGCGGTAGTGCGGCAACGGCACTTCATACCGTTATTGTTCCGGACATTGGCGGGGCGAGTCAGGTAGACGTGATTGAAATTTCGGTCAGAGAAGGCGAAGAGATTGATGCCGAACAAAGCATCATTACGCTGGAAACTGACAAGGCCAGCATGGAAATTCCAGCGGGCGTGGCCGGGACCGTCAAAGAGATTCTGATTCAGATGGGCGATAAGGTCAGCGAAGGTGATGCTGTACTGACCCTGATGACCGTGGCAGCGACTAATTCGGCTACTGGCTCGGCCGCGGGCGCTACCCAGTCTTCTGCCAAAACAGCCTCCAGCACACCGGTATCGAACGCGGCGGAAGATAAGGCAGCAGATAAAACGGTGGCAGCCAAAGCGCCGGCCAGTGCAGCCAACACAGTCACGGCAGAGACGTCCAACGATTCGACCAAGGGCTTAATTCATGCCGGCCCAGCGGTGCGTAAACTCGCGCGCGAATTCGGCGTCGATCTGGCACAGGTCAGCGGTTCTGGTCCGAAAGGACGGGTGGTTAAAGAAGACGTTCAGGCCTTTGTAAAAGCTCGGGTCAATGGCCCAGTGGCCACGACTGGAGGTGCTGGAATTCCTGCCGTGCCTGAGGTCGACTTCGCAAGCTTTGGTCCTGTGCGTCGGGAATCACTGAACAATATCAAGCGCGCGACCGCCAAAGCCATGACGACCGCATGGTTGAATGTACCGCAGGTCACACAGTTTGATCAGGCGGACATTACCTCGCTGGAAGCCTTCCGCAAGGAGCAGAATAATCACTCTGAGGTTCGTTATTCCATTGTTCCTTTTGTATTGAAAGCGATTGCCAGAGCCTTGCAGGCATTCCCGAACTTCAATGCCTCATTGGCGCCTGAAGGCGATGCATTGATTGTGAAGGAATACATCAACATTGGTGTGGCGGTCGATACACCGAAAGGTCTTTTGGTGCCTGTGATCAAAGACGTGGATAAAAAGTCGGTTACAGAAATTACACAAGACTTGGGTGCCAAGGCAGCGCTGGCCCGTGAGGGTAAACTATCCTTACAGGACATGCAGGGTGGCTGTTTCAGTTTATCCAGTCTGGGTGGAATCGGCGGCACGGCATTTACTCCGATCGTAAATCCACCTGAGGTGGCGATTCTGGGGTTATCGAAGGCCGAAATGAAACCCGTCTGGAATGGCAGTGAATTCGTTCCGAGACTGATGTTGCCGCTATCGCTGTCCTACGATCATCGAGTCATCGATGGTGCTGAGGCAGCACGATTCAGTCAGACCCTGGTGGCGTATTTAGAAGACATGCGTCAGTTGTTGATGTAATCAAGCCAGAGAGACAAGCGATGTTCCGATCATTGATGTTGCCGGGAATTAAATTCATGGGGCAGCTTAGCTACGCGGCTAAGTTCAGCCTGATCAGTACGCTGTTTATGGTGCCTCTGGTGGTGCTCAGTGGGCAGGTTTTCCTGGCAGCATTTGATTCGATGAAAAAGACCGAGCGTGAGATCGAAGCCGTGGCAACGGTCGAGCGTTTATTGAGTTTCGCCAACGAGCTGGCATTCACCCGGGACATCGCGGCGGCGGCTGTGATTCAGAGCGACGCCGACCTCAAAGCCGAAGCGAACCGCCGCATTGCGCGTTTGCCAGCACTTACCACAGAGTTAGTGAATAACATCAGTGATGCGGAATTATTGCTCGCAATTGAAGAGTGGCGCGCGGAGTTCCTGCCTCGCTTCAGTATTGTCGGAGAGCAGCGTCAGCCTGCGTTTCTGGACCAGTTTAATTACTATCATGCCAATATTGACGAGATCTTTCTGGCAGCACGACAGTTTGCACAACGCGCAGGATTGTCGCTCGATTCCGATACCTTAGTACAGCGCCTGAGCACCTCCTTGCTGGTGGACTTACCCGCGGTGGAAAAAGCTGCTGGCCTTGGTCATTCTGCGGGCCTTTACGCCTTTGCCGAGCAGTACTTGCAGTCTTCCACCTATGACTTAATGAATCTGGTATATGACGAATTATTGGCCGCTGAACAGAGTATGAATCTGGTGGTCACCAATGCGGAAGCGTCCGGAGATGCCGCATTAACGGATAGCGCTCGCCAGATACTGGCGTTCTTTGGCGACCTTCGTGTTTTCCTGGATGAAGAAGTCATTATGGCGGCTTCCGTGGCACGCCCCTGGACGGATTTTCTCGCTTTTTATGAAGAAAGATCCTCCGTCTTTACTGACGCACGCGCGGTGGCATTTCCTCTGTTAAATACGCGTCTTGAACAACGTCTGGCCTCGCAGGAGAGCCGTGTGTTCACGCTGTTTGTCGTCTTGTTTGGCGCGCTGTCCATTATCATTTATCTATATCTGGCATTTTTCATGTCTGTCCGTGCCACCATCAAAAATTTCACCCGCACGGCCGGGGTGATTGCTGAAGGTGATTTTACATCGCGCATTCACGTGGTCGGCAATGACGAAATGGGGCAGCTTCGTGATGTGTTTAATCAGATGATCGAAAACGTCAGCATGACGCTGACGGCCGTAAAAAAATCCACGGCGGACGTCAGTGAAAACGTTAATGTAGTGGAAGACATTGCCGCCCGCAGTCGTCAGCAGGTTGAACAGCAGCTCGCCCAGACGAACGAAGTCAGTAGCACCATCGAAGAGGTTGCTGCAGGCGCGGCGGATGTCACACGCTTGGCCGAAGAAGCCGAAACAGCAGCCCTATCTGGACGTGATAAATCCGATGCGGCGGGACAGGTTGTGGCGCGTGTCATGGGCGAGGTCGGTCGATTATCGGATGAAATGGACAACTCCATGGCTGCTGTGAATCGTCTGGCGGACAACTCGACCAGCATCAGCTCTATTCTTGAAACCATTAAGGGCATTGCCGAGCAAACCAACTTACTTGCCCTGAATGCCGCGATCGAAGCCGCACGCGCTGGTGAACAAGGCCGCGGGTTTGCCGTGGTGGCCGATGAGGTACGGACGCTGGCCAGCCGCACGCAAGGCTCTGCTCAGGAGATTGAATCTTTGATCAGCGACGTGCAGGAAAACATCGTCAAAGCCGTGGATACCATGCGCGTAAACCGCGATATGGTGGAAGCCACAGTGCAGAATTCGGTACAGGTCAGTGATACGCTTGGCGAAATTCAGGTCAGCATGGATGATATTCAAAGTAAGACCGCCATGATTGTGGGTACCGCCAGCACGCAGCGAAACGCTGCCACTAAATTGCAGACCAACCTGCAAGCAATTCGCCAGAACGGCGAAGACACCTCCCGTAATGCCGAAGGCACAGTACAGGCTGTGTCTGAGACCCGCTCGATTGTTGCCGCTCTCGGCAGTAAGGTCGGGCAGTTTAAAGTGAATTAACTGAACAGGGTCTCATTCGAGGCCCTTTTTTCTCGCCTTTTTATTTTCCCATTGAGACACTTTATTGGGGTCAGCCAATGCGCGATCAGCGTCATCTATTGGTATCAGACTCTTTTAATGGAGTGCACTTCAACACGGAGATTCGTGCTATGGCAGTCAAACCTTTTGCAGGCGTTTGCGCCTCGGTTGTCTGGGCGCTTGGTCTAACGAGTAGTCTGGTATGGGCTGAGGACCAGGGTCGTCAGGAACTCAGTCGCACGGCCATTCATGCGACGGCCCCTATGGAAATGGTCGTGTCGCAAGCGACCTACGTGCCGGGTGACACGTTGCCGCGTCATTTTCATCATGGCCTGGAGGCTGCCTATGTCATTCAGGGGGCTCGGGTGCGTATACAGGGGCGCGGTGAGCTGGATCTGCCAACCGGGCAGTCGGTACTGAATTTACGCGGTATTCCGCACGGTGGATTTGAGGTGGTGGGTGAGCAAGCGTTAAAGCTGTTTACTGTACACGTGGTCGACCAAGGGCAACCCTTGTACGCAACGGAATAAAGAATTTTTCATCTACTATAAAAAACGGCCTCCATGGAGGCCGTATTTTATGTCTTACGCTGGCTGCGTTGAGTCTACGTGCAGCCAGTGCGCAGCACTTGTTAAGCACTACGTCTTAAGCACTACCTAGTTAGGCCGTACGTGGCTCAGCGGTTTCGATAAAGTTACCGTATTCAATGGTGCCTTCATCGTAGCTGGAAGTCTTCATGGCGCTCAGATCTGCAAAGTAGTTCTGGTGCAGCTTCCATGGTTTTTCCATGCCCTGACGTGGCAGCTGATCCGCGACGCGTGAAATGTAGCCGGACTGCATGTCGACGAACGGACGGGTTTCCATCGAGCCCATGGTGTTCACTGGCTTGGCTTCACGTGCACCAACGTGCTCCATGTGCTTGATCAGGCCACAGAACCACTTTGACAGCAGGTCTGCTTTCAGTGTCCATGAAGCATTGGTGTAACCGAAGACCATGCCGAAGTTTGGAATGTCTTCAAACATCACACCGCGGTAACTCATTTTTTCCGACATCGGGATCGCAGCGCCATCCATGGTCAGGTTCATGTTACCCAGCAGCTGAATCTGCAGACCGGTAGCTGTGATGATGATGTCTGCTTCCAGCGTTTCGCCAGACTTCAGCAGGATACCGTTCTCAACGAAACGATCGATGTGATCGGTCACGACATCGGCTTTACCCGCTTTAATGGCTTTGAACATGTCGCCGTTAGGCACAGCACACAGGCGCTCGTCCCAAGGGGCGTACTTAGGCGTAAAGTGCTTCATATCGAAGTCTTTTGGCAACTGGCTGGCGACTTGTTTCTGCAGCAGTTTGCGCGCGGCATTTGGGAAGCGTTTACAGAAGTTGTAGATCGCCAGGGTAATCGACACGTTACGTCCACGCGTGATGGCGTATACCCAGGTTTCCGGCATGATTTTACGCAAGGTGTTAATCATAGGATCGGTTTGCGGTACTGACAGTACGTACGACGGTGAACGCTGCAGCATGGTCACTTTCTGCGCTTTGTCCGTCATGGCCGGTACCAGTGTAACGGCCGTGGCGCCTGAACCAATCACGACTACTTTCTTATCGGCGTAATCCAGATCTTCTGGCCACAACTGTGGGTGAATGACCTGACCTTTAAAGTCATCACGACCGGCAAACTCAGGCGTGAAGCCTTGCTCGTAGTTGTAGTAGCCGGTGCAGCTCAGCAGAAACTGAGAACGGTACTGGCGGGTTTCACCTTGAGTTTCAACGGTGACGGTCCACAGAGAGTCGGCAGTAGAGTAATCCGCAGAGATTACCTTGTGACCGAAGCGGATGTGGCGCTCAACGTCGTTCTCTTGAGCCGCATCTTTGATGTAGTTGCGGATGTCT
>JAYYHP010000134.1:0-7074 GCA_036148335.1 Pseudomonadota bacterium | reverse complement strand
CTTACTGGCATCCTGATTACGCAGCAACTCAACCCCCAGTTCATCAGCCATCAGCAGCTTCAGCCAATCAATCAATTCAGAGGTGGATGGCTTTTTCTTCAGCCCCGGAACTTTGCGCACATCAAAGAACACTTCGAGCGCTTCAGTAACGAGTTGTGGCTGAATATTAGGGTAATGAACATCAACAATCGCTTTCATGGTGTCGCGATCTGGGAAATCGATGTAATGGAAGAAACAACGGCGCAGGAAGGCGTCTGGCAGTTCTTTTTCGTTGTTACTGGTGATCAGAATGATTGGACGGTGTTTCGCAACGATACGTTCCTGAGTTTCATAGACGAAGAATTCCATCTTATCGATCTCTAACAGCAAATCGTTGGGAAACTCGATATCCGCTTTATCGATCTCATCGATCAGAAGCACCACAGGCTTATCCGCTGTGAACGCCTCCCAAAGCTTACCCTTAACGATGTAGTTGCTGATGTCGTGAACGCGATCGTTACCGAGCTGCGAGTCACGCAGACGCGAGACAGCGTCGTATTCATAGAGGCCCTGATGCGCTTTGGTCGTACTCTTGATGTGCCACTGAATCAGGTCAGTACCCAGAGATTCCGCCAGTTGCTCAGCCAGCATGGTCTTACCGGTACCCGGCTCACCTTTCAACAACAGCGGACGCTGTAATGTAATGGCGGCATTCACTGCCATTTGCAATTCAGGTGTTGCTACGTAGTCGCCAGTACCCTGGAATTTCATAAGAGGTTACCTTGCTGGTGCATAAATTAAGACCGCAAGAGTATAAGGAGGCACCCGAACAACAGCAAGGACAGGCCAGAAAAAGCGCTTAAAAATCAGAGACAAAGACGTCGTATAAGACGCCTTTAGGGCTTATTAGAATCGTCTTCAGGGAGGTCAAACTCACCCCAATCCTCATCACTGCCAGCATCTGTTGCATCATCAAGATTGAATTCATCCCCTGCCGCGTCATCCGCTCCCATATCGGTATCGCTGCCGATACCGTCTGGCTCTTTGGTTTCCGCTGGCACAGGTTCCGGCTCAGAGGCGCCTTCATCCATAGCATCCAGGTCATCCATAGCACCTGAGATATCGGCCGAGGCCGCATCCATGGGGATATCCTCTTCCCCACCGCCATCGAAATCATCGAAGTCACCCAAATCGCCTAAGTCGCCATCTCCCGCCAGATCCGGGTCATTGGCCAGAGGACTCGTAGCTTCTGCATCGCTAACCGTCGCTGGTTTGCGACGTTTTAGCAGCCACCAGGACACACCACCCAACAAACCAAAGGTTGCCACCGCCAGTATGACAAACACCCACCACGGAATGCCCCCGTCACCCTCGACGGCTTCCGGCTCGGAGTAGCGTGAAGCAAGATCAGGCTCCGGCAGGGCTTGCTCTACAGGCGGCGGTACCAATGGAGGGATTACTTCCTGCGGCGGCGTTTTCTCTTCTGACGCTGGTTCAATTGAGGGCTCTGGCTGCAGGTCAGGTTCCGGTTCAGTAATCGGTTCAGGCTGACGCACCGGCTCAGGCGCTGCCCCTAGCGGGAAAACGACCTTAATGGTTTCAGGCTTGCTTTTAAACGTCGCCCCGCTGGCGGACACACCGCGAATATTCAGCATCACCTCATATTCACCCGGTCCTTTATCCGCACGCAGTGCCAACTCCCACGCCTGCGAGTCTTCGTTGAAGGTCATAGAATGAATCACCGAGCTGCCCTCAGGCGTGGCCACTCGCGAAATCACGCGACTCAGAGAGGTATCCACCATGTCCGACTCGGAGGTCACCCGAACATTCACTAACTGCTGTTCAATGTTCTCTTCCACCGACACTTGCAGCGGCTCAGCTAACGTCGCCGTCAATACACGGCGGCGCTGAAAGGTTCTGCCTTGTGCATTAATCTCGAGCTGATATTCCCCGGGCATGGTTAAGCGGCTCAGGGTTTCTTTAAACAGACCATCGACAGGGAGGTTTTCAGGATCTGAGAGCAACTTGCTCCCCGTGCGGCCGTCCGGCGCTGTTACCTGCAGTGTTACGTCGGTGAGTTGCAAAATAGTCGGTTCGATAACGACTTCGCCTTCATTCTTGAGGGCGATATCAAGCTCCACCGGCACCCCAGAAAATAAACTGCCCGGTAAGCCTTCCACCATGAGCGTCAGATCAGAGAGGATCTGAACCCGGCTGTCGGGTGCAATATCCGCATCCACCTGCCATTCGCCCGCCTCCGGGCCACTCACAGTAATCAGATCAAAATTAAGGTCGTTGTGCCAACGCACATCACCGCTATCCGCCATGGTAATAGCGCGCCCTGATGGCGCGATCAGTCGAGTCTCCTGACCGGAGGATGCCCGAAAAATCAATGCCGTGAATTCATCTACGGAGCTATCAATGGAAAATGTATTACCGACCAAAGGCACCTGCTCAGCCGGCACCGCGCGATCAAACGCCTTAAGAAACGCCGGCATCAACTCATCAGCCGTATGTGCCTTCAATGCCAGGCCATCGGTTTCCATCGACAATTGCTGCAATACCGCACTGTCAGCAGCCTCAGATAGCGCCAGCGTGTGAATGCGTACATTCTGACCGGTAAATTTTGGCAACACCTCGGTAAATAGACGAGAACGTTCATTGCGATTGGTCGGAGACGATGGGTCGCCCTGAGACGCATCCATATCAATGCGCCCGTCGGTCAGGAGGATGACGGTCTGTTCATAGTCGCTGTCTGTCGTCGCCTGATATAAGGAACGATCCAACGCGCCTACCAAGTTGGTATTTAACCCCACCGACGCGATCTCATCAGCGGCATTGCGAGCGCGTTGGCGCCAGTCGTCATCCACCGGCCCCAACGGCACCAGCATGTTGACGTAACGCCCAAAGGTCCAGACACCGGCCTGAGCGCCATCGGGGAGTAATTCAGTGAGAAGATTCAGCGCCGGGCGGCGCAAATTTTGAGGGTCGGTATCCTTCATGCTACCCGACACATCGATGACGATGCGGACGTCAGGGCGAGCCCCCTCAGAGCCGGTATCCGCCAGCGACGTAGCGGATACCAGAGAAACACACAGGGCAAGAAAGACGATCAACAACTGCGACATACCCGCTCCCTACCCTATGCCTGATTCGATCAGAGTTTGTTTTCCAGTACGCGACGGCCTTTTTCAGTGATGTGCCAGCGCACACCGTTTTTACCACTGACCTTGCCAGCCAGGCTTCTTGCCGTCAGTACGTTCAGGGTTTTGAGCACCGCCGCTTCTTCTTCGTTGCTTTCGCGGCATACACCATTCAGTGAGCGGAAGATAAAGCGGCCATTGGAGAGAATTCTCAATGTCTGGGTTGAGGTCGCATCCAACTCTTCCGACACTGAGGCCATCTGCGGATCGTAGCCCGACATATCTTTCTCAGTTTCGGTGTCGATCAGTGGCAGCAATTCATTTTGAATCACACGCAGATCCTGCTCGACTTCTTCTGAGCGCTGACGAGCAACGTTAGCTTCATTGAGAATTCGGTCAGACATATTGTCGATCGCAAAGCGACTCAACAAAGCAGACACCAGACAAAAACCGGTAAAAATCAGCAATTGGGATGGATCGCCCTGGCTCTCGAGTACCAGCTCACTGTTCACCAGATCCAACACCACTGGCACCAGCAGCGCCGCACCAACACCCACCACCAGAAAACGTGGCAAGCTCGCCGAGTCCGGGTCTTTATCACCGTAGAGATAGAAGTTCACCAGTCCTCCGAAAATGCCTGCCAGCAGCATGACCGTCGCAAGAATGAAAATGTGATTTGCCATCGTTGATATCCTCAATAGCACCGCAACGCGGTGATGACTTCACCTGTCGTTGGTTTGTTTCCGTTGTACCGACCCCGGCACACCCATGAAATAAAACTAGCAAAGATTTAGCGGTTAGCCAGAAAAGACCTCAACAATCGGAATGTCATGCAACACGCCACATACAGGAAAGTCAGGCGGGCACAGGCCCGCCAGAAAACACACCAAAAACGAAGGGATTTGCGAAGAAATTTTGACACCTAAAGAGTAGCGTCAGTCGCGGTTCGACCAAGAAAAACAGCAGTAGGATGCGAGCTAGGATGCGAGCTAGGATGCGAGCTAGGAAGCAACCTGAGAGTCGGTCTCCTCAGATGCTGACGACGGAGCCGGCTTGAACGCCTCGATGACACTCCCAACAATGACTGCAATCAATGCCAACGTCAGCGCTGCCGCGTACCAGGGCAAGAAGGTGTGCAGTGCACTCACCCCTTCCTGAATCAGCGTAAAAGGCACAGCAACAAACCCGGGGGCAAGCAACGTCATGCCGTCTCCCGGAATCGCCACCGGCGTAAAAATAATGATGGCACCGAGACTGGCGTACAGGTGATAACCAATGCCGGGCTGCTTCACCCAGAACGCCATGCGCCCCCAGCAACCATAGGCAATTACACCAGCAACCAGATACAACAACCAGAACAGCGGATACGTACTCAGGCTTTCCATATAATGTGATCCTCCCAATCTTCTTCAGCAACGTCGGCGTCAGAGAATCCCTTTCCCCGGACGGAAATCCCCGCACGATGGACCGAGTCCGCATCACCTGTGACCAGCGGATGCCATTCAGGTAAGTCACGCCCCTCCGCCAGGACACGATAAGCGCAGGTTTCAGGCAACCATTTAAACTCACTGGCTTGCTCTGGCGTTAGCCAGACACAATGTGGAACGTGTTTCTGACGCTCTTGATAAACCGTGCACTGGCAGTTTGAAGTGTCCATATGGCGACAGTGAATATCGGTGTAATACACCTCACCAGAGTCCTCATCTTCAAGCTTATGAAGACAGCACAATGCACAGCCATCGCACAGTGATTCCCACTGTGACTTGGACATATCCTGCAGCGCGGTGGTGCGCCAGAACGCCTCAGCGCTCACTCAGAGTCCCGCTTGGTAAACAGGTCCAGCATGTAGGGCTCTTTTGCTGGCGGCATTTGCAGGTAAAAACCTTTTTCGTCGAGATCGCTTAACACCCGGCTGGCATCTGCACGCCCCAACGACTTGTCTGGCGTAATGATAATGGTCATGGCCAATTCCGGCTTACCAAACATATCCAGCAGCTCATCTGGCACGCGCGACATGCCGTCTTTTTTGGCTACGTACAAATACATTTCGTCTTTTTTGCGTGTTTTAAAGACGTCACACAATACTTTTGTCATTCATCAATTACCTGTTGCAAGCATGGCCGACAGACTAGCCACTAGCGCGTCACCAATCAGAGCACGGCGCCATCCGGTCATTTCGACGGGAAGTTGGCCGTTATGGCGAACCAACGCATCTAACATTTTTTTATTGGCGAGCAGTTCAGGGGGCAGCTTGTGACGTTCAGCCTCAGCCACTACCTGCTTCTTCAACGCCTTCATACGATTGCCATCATCAATCGACAACGGCTTGTTTAATTGCTGTGGCCACTGTTGCGAATCCAAAGCCAACGCCGCCAATACTTTTTGCAGTAGCGCCTGCCCACACTCACGTACGATCGCCGGTTTAATGCCCGCCTTAATTAACTGATCACGATTTTTGGCGCGAAAACGGGCAATATTCCACAGCGCACTGTCGTCGGCCACCTTGTTGCGCGGCACATCACGGGCGCGCGCTTCTTCTTCACGCCAGGCCGCAATACTCTGCAATACGGCCTGCTCTTGCGGGCGCAGTTTCCACCCCAGTTTTACGCGCTGATAAGCCTGAGAAAAATCCACCTCAGTCGCCTGACGCAACTGTCGCTGAGCTTCCTCATTCAGCCAGTCGGTACGCCCAGCCTCATCAAGGCGCTGAGCGAGCATAGGATATAACTGACGTAAGAAATGCACATCGGCAGCTGCGTATTCCACCTGCACCGCGGTCAATGGGCGTTGCAGCCAATCGGTACGGGTCGCCCCTTTGGGCAGATCCACCTCAAGTAAATCTGCCACGGCGCGCTGAAATCCGACCGAGCTGCCAAGCCCCAAAAAGGCCATGGCCAGCTGAGTGTCGAACAACGGCGCAGGCAAGGTGCCTGTGAGTAAACGACAGACCTCAAGGTCCTCGGCACAGGCATGAAATACCTTCACTACCGACTCATCTGACAGCACAGCGGCGAATGCTGACCAATCCTGAATTTCAAGCGGATCAATCAACCAGTTATGCTCCAGATCACCGACCTGAACCAAACCGGGACGCGGGTAAAAGGTACTGGTACGAATAAACTCAGTATCCAGCGCCAACCAGTCCAACGTTTGCCAATGCTGGCAGGCTTCGGCCAGCGCGGCGTCGCTGGTAATCCAGCGTGGCGGTGGCAATTGTAAACTCACGAACGACTCTCCGGCTCACTTGTCTGAGCGTTACTCTGTTGACGCGACTGTATAAATTCCTGAACACCGACAATGGGTGATTGACGCTCACAGCGACGATTCAGGTATTCCCCCGTCGCGCGCCCTTCCACGCTATCGGCTAGCACCATCACGGTTGAGGGCGAGGTCAAAATCCGCGCCACGGCTCTGTCCAGCTGTAGCTGAGCAGGACCAAGGTTTGACGCCGGTGACAGCACTCCGTGCAAGACATAAAACGAGACATCGTTAACTGCCTCGCGAATCTGCCTCGCATCGGCTTCCGATTCGGTCACAACCAGCAGGTCGTGGTCGCGCTCGCACCGAGTGCATGACGCCCCCGCCACGAGCCGATTGCACTGATCACAGCGGGCCAGTGTCGGCAAGGTGGCCAACACACTGGCTAACGCACCGGCTTCACTCTGCCCCCGATACATCAACCACTCCGCCAGTCTTTCTGCCTGGCGCTGACCAATACCGGGCAGGTTATCCAGCGCCCGGGTTAACGATGAGAGAGTCGGATCCGGCGCCGTCATATCAGAATGGCAGCTTCATACCCGGTGGCAGACCCATGCCCGCCGTCATTTTGGACATATGCTCCTGATTGTTCTGCTCGATTTTGCGAACCGCATCATTGACCGCCGCAGCCAGCAGATCTTCCAGCAACTCTTTGTCTTCTTCCATGATGGAATCGTCCAGATCGACACGTTTT
>JAYYHP010000133.1:0-4550 GCA_036148335.1 Pseudomonadota bacterium | reverse complement strand
GAATGAACGGCCGCGGAGGAGATGACTCATGACACCGTTATTGAGAGTAAATAATCTCGCCATCCGTGCCGGTCAGACCACCTTAGTCAACGGCATCAGCTTTGATATTCATCGTGGTGAGATATTTGCCTTAGTGGGCGAAAGCGGCTCGGGCAAATCACTCACCAGTCTGGCGATTATGCGCTTGCTGGCTGACGGTCTGCAGATCAGTGGCGGCGAGGTCTGGTTGGATCAGGATAATCTCTTCGCCCTCAGCGAAATGCAGATGAACGGCATTCGTGGGCGTCGGGTTGCCATGATTTTTCAGGAGCCACAAAGCTCCTTGAATCCGGTGCAAACGGTTGGTCGGCAAATTGCCGAAGTATTAACCTTGCACCGCGGCCAAGCCCCCCGGGCCGACGTCGTGGTCTTGCTGGACGAAGTGGGTATTCCTGACCCAGAACAACGCATTGACTGGTATCCCCATCAGTTATCAGGTGGCCAGAAACAGCGCGTCATGATTGCGATGGCACTGGCGTGTGAGCCGGATTTGCTCATTGCAGACGAACCGACCACGGCGCTGGACGTTACGATTCAGAAGCAAATCCTTGAGCTGCTGGCGCAACTCAAGGCCGAGCGAGATCTGGGCGTCCTGCTGATTACGCATGATATGGGTGTGGTGGCTGAAATGGCGGATCGCATTGCCGTGATGCGCCACGGCGATATCCTGGAACAGGCCCCACGCAGCATCTTCTTCAGTGCACCGCAGCACGAGTACAGCCGTCAGTTAATTCATGCGCTGCCACAACCGGACGACTATCTGACCGATGGTGCTCATGCACCGCTGCTGACAATGGATAATGCCAAAGTCTGGTTTGCCCAACGCAAGGGCATACTGCAGCGTATTGCCGGGCATACCCGTGCGGTGGATGGCGTCAGCCTTACCATTGGTCGGGGCGAAACGCTGGCCTTAGTCGGCGAATCCGGTTCTGGCAAAAGTACGCTCGGGCGGGCGATTCTGCGGCTGGAAAGTCTGACGGAAGGGCAGATCCACTTTGATGGCCAGCGCATTGATACCCTGTCTCAGAAAGCCTTTCAGGCGATTCGCAAACGCATTCAGGTGATTTTTCAGGACCCGTTTTCTTCCATGAATCCGCGCATGACCGTGCGTCAGATTATTGAAGAGGGCATGCTCAGCCTTGGTGTCATGGCTTCTGACAAGAGCGCGCAACGAGAGGCTCGCATCCGTGAACTGCTCGAACGTGTGGGATTGGAAGCGGCTCATCTGGATCGTTACCCCCATGAGTTCTCTGGCGGGCAGCGTCAACGTATTGCCATCGCCCGGGCGATTGCCGTGGAGCCTGAACTGATTATCTGCGACGAGCCGACCAGCGCTCTCGATGTGTCGATTCGCGGCCAGGTGCTGGCACTGCTGCAAGAGCTGCAACAGGAGATGGGCTTGTCGTATCTGTTTATTACCCACGACCTGTCGATCATCCCGCACCTGGCGCACCGGGTCGCGGTGATGCGCCATGGTGTCTTGGTTGAGCAGGGAGCAACGCAACAGATCATGACCTCACCTCAGCACGATTACACTCGGACACTGCTGGCCGCCGTGCCCAAAATTCCTGAGCACGTCTGATTCTGCGCGCGTACAATAGTGCGCCTATTCCGATACAGGGCGTATTTGTTGCGCCTTGATTCTAATTGACTGGTTTTTGAGGAGCAGCCTGTGGCCGAACTAAGCCAAGCCGCGATTGAAGCCGCCCTGAGTGGCTACACCGACCCTTACCTGGAAACGGATTTGCTGAGCGCGGGATGCGTGCGTGAGATCAAGATTGAGGGCGGCAACATTAGCGTCGATATTCATCTCGATTACCCCAGTGAGTATCTGAAAGATGGCATTGCCCAGATGCTGCAAGTGGCCCTGGAAAACCTCGACGGATGTGAAAGTGCTAGTGTGAACGTCAGCTGGGAAGTCGAAGCGCATAAGTCACAGAACAGCGTCGAAGCCATCGCTCAGGTCAAAAACATCATTGCTGTGGCGTCCGGTAAAGGCGGCGTTGGTAAATCCACCACGACCGTGAATCTGGCCTTAGCATTGGCCAAAGACGGCGCCAAAGTGGGGTTGCTGGATGCCGATATCTACGGGCCATCGCAGGGTATTATGCTCGGCATTGAAGACGGTACGCGCCCGGAAACCGTGGACAATAAATGGTTCGTGCCCATTGAAGTGCACGGTATCAAGAGCATGTCGATGGCCTATCTGGTGACAGAAAGCACGCCAGTGGTCTGGCGTGGCCCGATGGTGTCTGGCGCTCTGATGCAGATTCTGACCCAAACCCAATGGGGTGAGCTGGATTACCTTCTGATTGATATGCCACCGGGCACCGGCGATATTCAGCTGACACTGAGCCAGAAATTCCCTGTAAGTGGTTCGGTGATCGTGACTACGCCTCAGGACATTGCTCTGGCAGACGCTAAAAAAGGCATTGAGATGTTCCGTAAGGTCAACATTCCGGTGCTGGGCATGATTGAAAACATGAGCATGCACATTTGCTCCCAGTGTGGTCATGCGGAGCACATCTTCGGCCAGGACGGTGCTGATGCTCTGGCGGAGCGTTACGATACGGCGGTACTGGGGTCATTACCCTTGTCGACTTACATTCGCGCGCAAAGTGATGAGGGCGTGCCTGTGGTCGCAGCCGATGACAGCAGTGAAGTTGCCATGATGTATCGCCATGCAGCACGTCGCTTAGCCGTCACACTGGCGCGTAGCCAAACCGTAACGGCCATGCCGACCATCGAAATCAGCGATGACTGATTTGAACCTGTGTGTCATTTAAAGTCATCTATCTGGCATGCAGGGTTATTTCTTTTGCTTGGTCTGGCGCTACACTGCATACAACAATTTAAAAACAGCATCCTGATTTGAGAGAGCACTATGAGCCAGTATTCACGTATTCTGGAACCCCTGGATCTGGGTTTCACCACGCTGAAAAACCGCGTCATGATGGGGTCGATGCACACCGGCCTGGAAGATCGTCCTTGGCACTTTAACGAGCTGGCGGAGTACTTTGCCGAACGTGCCCGTGGCGGTGTTGGCTTATTAGTTACGGGTGGTTTTTCACCTAACCGTTCTGGTGACCTGCTGCCGTTTGGCTCAAAAATGATCAGCAACTGGCAGGTGCCTTTTCACAAGAAAGTGACCTCGGCGGTACACGAGAACGGCAGTAAAATCCTGCTTCAGGTACTGCATGCTGGTCGCTATGGCTACACGCCATTTAACGTGGCGCCCAGTGCTATCAAATCGCCGATTACACCGTTTAAACCGCGTGAGCTGACGACTAAGCAGATCTACAAAACCATCGGTCATTACGCCCGTGCCGCGAAATTAGCGCAAAAGGCAGATTACGATGGCATCGAAATCATGGGTTCAGAAGGTTACTTCATCACCCAAATGCTGAATGCCCGCACGAACAAGCGTACCGATGAGTTTGGTGGTTCTTACGAAAACCGCATGCGCTTTCCTCTGGAAGTGGTGCGCGCGGTGCGTCAGGCCGTCGGTCCGGACTTCATTGTGATGTTCCGTCTGTCGATGCTTGATCTGGTAGAAGATGCGTCCACCAAAGAAGAAGTCATTCAGTTAGCCAAAGCACTCGAAGAAGCGGGCGTGACGCTGATTAATACCGGTATTGGCTGGCACGAAGCGCGTGTCCCGACCATCGTGACATCCGTTCCACGTGCCGCGTTCGCTGATGCCACCGCCATGGTGAAAGAGGCCGTGAACATTCCGGTGGTCGCCTCTAACCGCATCAACATGCCGGACGTTGCCGAAGACATTCTGGTTAAGGGTAAGGCTGATATGGTGTCGATGGCACGTCCACTGCTGGCCGACGCCTACTGGGTGAAAAAAGTGGAAGAAGACCGGGTGGATGAAATCAACACCTGTATCGCCTGTAACCAGGCGTGCCTGGACCACACCTTTGAGAACAAGCGCGCCAGTTGTCTGGTGAACCCGCGTGCCTGTCACGAAACTAAGCTGCAGTACATCCCAACCTCCACCGTGCGTAAGGTTGCGGTCGTGGGTGCGGGTCCTGCGGGTCTGGCGGCCGCCACGGTGGCTGCAGAGCGTGGTCATACCGTCACGCTGTTTGAAGGCCGGGACGAAATTGGTGGCCAGTTTAATTACGCGTCACGTATTCCGGGGAAAGAAGAGTTCCGCGAGACCATTCGTTACTTCAATACCCTGATCAAGAAATTCAATATCGACCTCAAGCTGAACACTACGGTGACGGCAGAAGAACTGAAAACTGCTGGCTTTGATGACGTTATCGTTGCCACTGGCGTGGAACCACGTGTTCCTAAGATGCCGGGCATTGATCATGAGAAAGTCGTGACGTATCAGCAGCTTCTGGCTGGTGGCCTGACGCTGGGCAAACGCGTTGCCATTATGGGTGCCGGCGGTATCGGCTTCGATGTGGGTGAATACCTGGCTCATGAAGGTGAATCCACCACCTTGAACACCGAAGCCTGGATGAAAGAATGGGGCGTGGACATCACCAACACCG
>JAYYHP010000132.1:0-6066 GCA_036148335.1 Pseudomonadota bacterium | reverse complement strand
CTATCACGGTATTCAGTATCCTGATATCAGTCGATTACGTTGTACAGCCTGCTGGCCAGACGGTGGTACTCGCTGGCTTGTAATCCCCTCCCACCCAGAGCGTAATATGAACGATCGAAACTATACGAAGTATGTACTGGTCGCGTTTTTTCTACTGATGACAGGGCTGATAAGTTTATTTGCTCTGACAACCACAACACCGATTGGCGTTACAGTGGAACCAATTTACGAACTGGGTGGGGATTTCACCGCCGTCGGCACTGACGGTGAATTCTCCCTCTCTGATTTGCGCGGCTCAGCCGTGGTCATGTACTTCGGCTTTCTCAGTTGTACTGAGGCCTGCCCGGAATCCATTGGTGTGTATCACGCCGCTCGCAAGAAGCTGACTGAGGAAGAGCGAGACCAGGTAAAGTTTGTCTTTATCAGCGTCGATCCAGAACGGGACACCCCAGAGAAACTGAAGCAGTTTGAATCCTTCTTTAACGGTCGTTTGATCGTTGTCACCGACACCGAAGAGAACATTCAGACGCTGACCAAGCAGTACGGTGTGTACTTCGATTTAGTGGACCTGGAAGGTTCTGCGTTGCAGTACACCGTGGATCATTCTTCACGTTTTTACATGGTCGACACCCAAGGTGATTTGGTAACGGCCATGAGTCACAGCACGACCCCCAACGAGCTCGCTGCCAAGATCCGACAGCTTCTGAATGTCACTGAATAACCAGTGCTTGAATCCCCAGTGCTTGAATAACCAGTACTGATAGCGTCACAAGGAACCCACATGATCAAAGCAATTAGACTGATAGTACTGGCGGCGCTCTCTCACTCTGCCTACGCAGAGACCTCCATGACTGCCGTACTGGATGAACACGGTATTGTGGGTTGTAAGCCTCAGCTAGAGGCCCTTGCTGATAGCGTGATTGGGGAAAACGAACATCGCCTCCATCTTTATCAACCAAAACGTAACGCCGACAAATATCCGTTCTCTGTGACGGGTGTTATTTCCTATCGTGACCAGGAAGCGCAGATCGAATTCAACGCTAGTCCGATGATTGATGGCGGATGTGAAGTTTCCTACGTTGAGTCGTTCGCATTGCCAGAAACCTGCGTGAAAATTCGCGAAGAGGTGTTCAAAAAGTGGAAGTTTGTTGGGCGCCTGAGCGATAAAAGCTTCTTCCTGCACCACAAAAAAGAACTTGCACGTAATGCCACACTGACGGCCATTAACTCCGGTGCAGCTTGTTTAATTACCCGCCGTAATAGTGGTATTTGATTCTCTACCTTGGGCATCCTGCCCTCGTCCCTTCGGGCACAGTCGCGGACGAAATTGCTCCCGGCAATTTGTCGAACCTATTAGAGGTTGTTCGTATCGTCCTGATACTCACCCTTCGGGCTACGCGCAAATCTGTTCCAGACAGATTTGTCTCGTCCACTTAGGGCGTTCAGCATCTTCGGGAATAAACTTGGGAAGTTGAAGGCGGGTAGCTTCGGCATCGTAAGCATAATGGCCCTGAGGATGACCGTCGTCGCAAGCTCCTGGTTTTGAAAAGAGGGTTCTCTCCAGTCGCAGGCTCCTTCCGATTGTCTCTCGGGCGTCCTGCCCTCGCCCCTTCGGGCGCAGTCGCGGACCAAATTGCTCCCGGCAATTTGTCGAACCTATCAGAGGCTGTTGCTCATAGCTGACGTTGTAGGTTAATCGATGCCCGGAGGATGATCGTCGTCGCGGGCTCCTCCGTTCTCTCCAGTCGCAGGCTCCTTCCGAGTCGAACCTATCAGTGGTTCTCGTCCACTTAGGGCGTTCAGCATCTTCGGGAATAAACTGGGGAAGTTGGAGGCAGGCAGCTTCGGTATCGTAAGAATAATGGCCCGCCCTAGTGGATTCGAACCACTGGCCTTCGCCTCCGGAGGGCGACGCTCTATCCAGCTGAGCTAAGGGCGGTTTACGGTGAGCAGGTCGCCGTAAGTGCTCGCATTGTATATGGTTTTCAGATGCGGCTCTACTGTCCAGATGCAGCTCAAAGGTCAGTGCCGGGAAGCACTGCCATTCGGATGAAGGCGGCCGTTCAGATCAGGGCCGCGGTTTTGATGTGTGCGTATACGCTCTGTCCTGGTTTTAGCCCAAGGTGTGCGGCGGATTGTTGGGTGATGCGGGTTATTAATGGCGTTGTCACACCCGAGTTCGCGTTGATGTTTCGCATTGGTGTCAGCCGAGCAATGGCGAGCGCGGGGTTAGGGGCTGGGCGTAAGTCGCTGATGTCGCACAGCAGGCTGTTGCTGATGCTGTGGTCGCTTAGGGGGGTGTGGCTGAGGCTGATGTCGCTGGCGCGTATCCACAAGCGTACGTGTTCACCCACGGTGAGTTGTCCGGCCGGAATGATGATAGGTGTGCGTGCGCCGATTTGTATAGAAGCGAGGTGCCATTGTGGGTCGATATGTTCGACGGTGCCAGTCACGGAAGTTCCGGCTTCGCGGCCGATGTCGGTGGGGAAGGACGGGTCGCCCATGACATCGTATAAGCTGCCCTGACTGACGATACGACCTTGTTCTATTGCCACGATGTAATCGCCCAGTCGAGCCGCTTCGTAAGCCGAGTGGGTCACGTAGAGGATGGGCAGTTCGACGTCGTTTTTGAGCCGTTCCAGATACGGAAGTATCTCGTGTTTGCGGGTCTCATCAAGTGATGCCAGCGGCTCGTCCAAAAGCAGAATATCAGGACGGCGCAACAAAGCGCGGACGATCGCCGCACGCTGGCGCTCTCCGCCGGACAGCTGATCCGGTGTGCGCTTCAGGGTGTGGGGGATATCGAACAGGGCGACTAAGTCATGGCGGTAGGACGCTTCTGTTCGACGCAATGAGTAGCGCGCAGCAAAGTCGAAATTCTGTTCCACGGTCATGTGCGGAAATAAATTGGCTTCCTGAAATACGTATGCGAGAGGGCGCTTTTCGGTGCTGCGATAGCGTCCATTGCCCTGCCAGTAGTCGCCGTTAAACCAGATCTCACCGTCGCACGGCTGCAGCCCGGCAATGGCTCGCAGCAGAGTGGTTTTGCCCGAGCCCGACGGGCCGACAATAACGCTCACGCCTTTCGGCGGCAGGGTCAGGTCGACGTTTAATTCAAACGGTTCAAGGTCGACGCGGATCTTGGTGATAAGTTCACTTACAGCCATCCTTGGGCTCCCCGCTTCGCTTGTCGGCCGTACACGGCTAGCAACACGACAAAAGAAAATACGAGTAGCAGCGCTGATAAGGCGTGCGCTTGTGGATACGCCAGCGCCTCGACATGATCGTAGATCTGTACCGAGGCCACTCGGGTCTCTCCCGCAATATTGCCGCCAATCATCAGCACCACACCAAATTCACCGATGGTGTGTGCAAATCCGAGTACGGCTGCGGTGATGACCCCGGGGCGCGCCAGTGGCAAGGTGATGTAGCGGAAGGTATCCCAGCGTCCGGCGCCAAGGGTGGCGGCGGCTTCGCGATGACGTTGGTCGATGCTTCGGAATGCATTCACCAAAGGCTGCACCACAAACGGTAGAGAATAAATCATGGATGCCACGACTAAGCCGTTAAAACTGAATGCCAGAGGCCCAAGCCCGAGTGCGCTACTGGTCTGTCCGAGAACGCTATCGGGTCGAAAAGCGATCAATAAATAAAATCCCAACACGGTGGGGGGCAGTACCAATGGCAGTGCCACGATGGCTTGCACGACGCCAGCACAGCGTCGTTGATTCTTGCTCTGATGGTGTTGGCTGAGCCATAACGCCAGCGGAATACCCATGCACAAGAGCAAACCCGTGACGACAGTGGCGAGCTTCAGCGTCAGCCATAGGGCTTGCAGATCGGTGCTGTCTAACGGAATGGTCCAGTCAGTCATAAGAGCGAGGCGCTTCCCAGCGTAACGATGTGCAGTTGGCGGATGTTATTCATACGGAGCATCATACCCCTGTAGCGTGATTTGCGCGCTGGCGTTGCGTAAGAATTCCAGCAGGGCATGACCCGCCTGCGGGTATCGACACTGTGGCGTTAAAACCGCGGCTTGAATAATTGGCCGATGGAAGTTGGCTGGTACGAGCCAAACCTCGTCATCCGGCAATTGCCCAAGTATGACCTGAGACCAGGCCACAAAGCCGGTTTGTACGTTACCACTCTCGATAAAGCGATAGACCTGGCCGATGTTCTCGCCAGTGATGAGTCGTGGCGGTGTTGCTTTCAGCGCAGTCAGCACTTCTTGCGTTGCACGGCCATAAGGAGCAAGACGCGGGTTGGCGACAGCTACCCCCGGCGCGCTATTTAACAGCTGTGAGATGCCATTCAGTGTGTCCGGGCAAGCGGGACGACACCAAAGCGCCAGCCGTCCGTAGGCATACGCTTGAGGAGCGCTATTGAGTTCGTTATTAGGTTCGCTACTGAGTTCGCTACTGAATAGGCCATCACGGCGCTGGCCCGCGATTAAGCGCTGTGGCAGTTCGGTGTCCGCCGACAAGAACACATCAAACGGTGCGCCGTTCTGAATCTGCGCGAACAGTTTGGCGGAGGAGGCGGCACTGATGTGCAACCGGTGTCCGCTCTCGGCTTCAAAGGCGGGCGCGAGTGCTTTTAAGGTTGGGGCAAAGTTGGAGGCAACGGCGACTCTTAATGCAACGCGCTCCTTTAGTGTGAGATCGGCCTCTTGGTTATGCGCCGTCAGGTCAGAAACGACACTTGGGGCATTGTCCGTCATCTCAGCCAAGGCATCCGCGGTTACTACCACCAGGCCGCAATAGATAAACAGCACGCGCGCAAACCAGCCAGCGTGGCGTCGCCAACGAGCACACGGCCAGTGCGTTGGCTTCAGGTGCGTAATGATGGAAGGCGCATGGGCCATTGGCATGGCGGGTCTCGAATCGTAGAGTCAGTCAGGCATAATAGCGGTTTCTGACACCGTGTTGATAACAAGATTGAGAGAGCTCTGATGCACTGGAATATGCACTGGAATATTTATCTGTCTGGCGAGATCCATACCGACTGGCGTGAACAAATCATTAAAGGCTGTGAGGCACTCAACCTGCCGGTCAGCTTTTCATCCGCCAATACCGATCACGACTCCAGCGATGCCGCTGGTGATGTATTAGGCCCGCAGTGCGAGGGCTTCTGGCGTGATCACAAGTCGGCCAAGATCAATGCCATCCGCATTAAAACCCTGATCGAGAATTGTGACCTGGCCATCATTCGCTTTGGTGATAAGTACAAGCAGTGGAATGCCGCCTTTGACGCTGGTTTCTGCGCGGCACTGGGTAAGCCGTACGTCACCCTGCACAGCGAAGACATTATTCATCCACTCAAAGAAGTCGATGGTTCAGCCATGGGTTGGGCCACTACACCCGAGCAAGTGGTCGAAATCATTCGTTACACCGTTCAGGCCTGAGCCTGACTGCAAAGCGGACAAAGCCGGATTTTATCCGGCTTTGACGTACGCCTTAGCGTCTAACTGTTATGTTTATATGACGCCCATCAACTGAACTGACTTATGCCCGGTAAATACATTCCTGCACTGGATATCGCCTTTGGTTTGTCGTCTTACGGCGTCGTGGCCGTGGCGGTACATGACGGCGAGCTGTTTTCTGTGCTGCTTGGTGATAACCGCACTGAGCTGCTGGATGAGCTGTTGCATCTGTTTCCTAACATCACACTGACCTCCGAGAAATCGGCGGCGCATGTGTTGAATGATGTGCTGCAATCGATTGAATCGCCCAAGCGTGAGTTACGCACGCCTATTCACATGCTGGGGACTGAGTTTCAGTGCCGGGTATGGCGCTATCTGTTGACCATTCCGGTCGGCGAAACCCGTACTTATGCGGAGGTGGCCGCAGGCGTTGGACAACCCGAGGCCGTTCGTGCGGTCGCGAATGCCTGTGGTACCAACAAAGTTGCCGTTCTGATTCCTTGCCATCGTGTGGTGCGCTCGGATGGTTCTTTGGGAGGTTACCGTTGGGGCACTGACCTGAAGACACGCCTGCTGGCGCGTGAGTGTGAACTTACTTCTTCACTGATTCGTCAGGTTTGTGGATAAATCAAGTTATTTTTCTT
>JAYYHP010000131.1:0-2541 GCA_036148335.1 Pseudomonadota bacterium | reverse complement strand
CACCAGCAGGTTCGCTTCGCCAATACCCGCAGAGTCCAACAACTCCATGCGTGCGGCATCGCCATAAAATACCTTGTGGCCAAAGCTACGGACCAGATCCACCTGACGGGCATCGTGCTCGAGTACGGTGATTTCAAAGCCATTCATGCGCAGCAGGCGCCCGACAATCTGTCCAAAGCGTCCAAATCCAACCAAAATCGCTTTGCCTTCGGGCTGTTCAATAGTGTCCTGCGGGCGCTCAGCGCTCTGCCCGCCCAAACGCGGCAACACCAGTTTCTCGTTAATCACAAACAGCAATGGCGTCAGTGCCATCGACAACGCCACCACTAGGGTCAGAGGGTTAATGATGTACTGCGGGAGAACATCCTGTGCCGAGGCAAAACTGAAGAGCACAAAAGCAAACTCCCCTGCCTGCGCCAGAGAGAAAGTAAAAATGGCATTACTGCGACTGCTGAGGCCAAACACTTTGCCCAGTATCAGCAGGATCACCAGTTTCACCAGTACCAGGCCTCCGACCATTGCCAGAATTGGCCACGGGTTTTCCATCAACAACGCAAAGTCGATGGAGGCGCCCACCGAGATGAAAAATAGCGCCAGCAGCAAGCCTTTAAACGGTTCGACTTCGGCCTCGAGCTCGTGGCGGTATTCCGAGTTCGCCAGAACCACACCAGCGACAAACGTACCCAGCGCTGGCGATAGACCAATGTGCTCCATCAACAGTGCAATACCCACAACCAAAAATAGCGCCGTGGCCGTGAACATTTCACGCAAGCGGGTTTCGGCAATGATGCGGAACACCGAGCGGCTCAGCCAACGGCCAATCACCACAATGCCCACCACGACACCCAATACCAGCAGGGCGCTCTGATAGCCCGGCAGGTTATGTTTGTCGCTGTAGGTGCCGACCTCGGCAACGGCCAACAGCGGCAGCACGGCCAGCATCGGAATCACGGCGATATCCTGAAACAGAAGCACAGCAAACGCCGACTGACCGCTGTCGTTTTTCATCAGGCCTTTTTCGTTCAGGGTTTGCAGCACAATGGCGGTAGAGGAAAGCGACAGAATCATGCCGACCACCAGCGCATGCTGCCAGTTGTCGAGATACACCAAAGCAATCCCTGCAATCACCGCACTGGTAATCACGACCTGTAGCCCGCCCATGCCGACAATAGGCACACGCATACGCCAGAGCTTGGATGGATCCAGCTCAAGGCCTACCAAAAACAGCATCATCACCACGCCAAACTCAGCGAAGTGCATTACCTCTTCGATGTCCTGACCAATCAGCCCCAGGGCAAACGGACCGATCACCGCGCCTGCGCATAGATAGCCCAATACCGATCCAAGCCCCAGACGACTGGCCAACGGCACCGCGACGACGGCCGCCGCCAGAAACACAAACGCCTGGCCTAACATACTGCCTTCAGCCATGGCTCAGCTCCTTCAGGTGTTTGAGTAATTGTTGGCGATAGTCATCGGCGGCGCGAAACAGCTCCGCATCGTCACTGTGGCGGCTGTAATACAGTTCAAAGTTGTCGAACTGCTGCAGCTCGCAGACGTTGGCCATGCGATCGTAATGCAGGAAGTAATCTCTGAGCGGACGCTCATTCACCGCATCTGGGCCGTACGTACGTTCCGGAGCACCGGCCGTCATGACCACCCACAAGCCCTTTCCCGCCAACTGGCGTTGCTGCTTGCCATAAGCAAAGCCATATTCCAGCACCAGATCCTGCCACTCACGTAATAAGGCGGGCATGTTGTACCAATACACCGGGTGCTGAATCACAATCAGGTCGTGCTCTCGCAGTCGCTGCTGCTCGGCTTCGACATCAATAAAAAAATCGGGATAACACTGATAGAGATCGTGCACGGTGACCTGCTCGAGGTCGGCAATGCGATCCAGCAACACACGGTTGGCCCGCGAACGCTGATGCGCGGGGTGCGCATAAATAATCAGTGCTTTCGTCACGGCTTAGCCTCCGGCCTTTTTGGCAGTGAAGCCACGTTTGGTCAGCTCCGACAGCAGCAGATCACGCTGGTCGCCCTGAATTTCAATCACGCCGTCCTTGAGTGCTCCGCCGACGCCGCATTTCTTTTTCAGTTCTTTGGCCAGTGTTTTCAGTTCGGCGCCTGCCAGAGGCACGCCGGTGACCAGCGTCATGACTTTACCGCCACGGCCTTTGCTTTCGCGGGATATACGCACAATACCATCGCCTTCTGGCGCCTGATCTTGTTTGCAGGTGCAGGATTCTACGGGTTGAGAACAGCCCGGACAGGCTCGACCAAATTCTGTGGAGTAGACCAGACCACCCGTCGATTTCTTTGCCATTGTTTGGCTCCGCTCAGTGGTAAAAGCGGCAAGCTACCTTATCGCCGGATGGGGATCAATCGCCAAACAGGACGTTATCGAGTGGGAAAGTGAGTTGCACCACCGTGCCCTCGCCTTCCTGGCTGCTGATGCTGAGTTCACCGCCCTGATTGATCATCAGGTTGTAGGCTACGGTCAGGCCAAGGCCCGTGCCTTCGCCCACCTCTTTGCCT
>JAYYHP010000130.1:0-9784 GCA_036148335.1 Pseudomonadota bacterium | reverse complement strand
GGAGCGTCTGAAAGAACGCCAGAGACAGGTAGGGCGTTGAGCCTCGTTTGAGGTAAGTATCCCGGTAGCACTCAAAAAAGAACGCCATTTGTTCTTCGCTGATGGTGGTGACTCGCTCCAACGTGATCCCTTGTTCTTGTACCCGGCGGCGTTCTTTCAACACGTTTTTGCGTTTGCGACTGGCAAAGCGGCCGACGAAATCTGTGAAGTCCGTATAGCCATCGTTGTGCCACTGAAATTGTGTGCCCAGGCGCGGATGAGCATCAGGCGCTTTTGCGGATAGTGGGACAGACAGGTGAGTGGGGTAATTCAGATGCCATCCGCTCAACCCGCGCTGATGGCAGTAATCGTTAAGCATCGCCCACGGAAACGAGGCAACGTCCCCCAGAATGCGAGGCCCTGGCACCGGGGTAAAGGGGATAGCCAGCAGCAGTTTGGGGTAATAGGGCACACGGTACTGTTCGTAAGCCCGAGCCCACTGCCAATCAAACACGTATTCGCCATAGCTGTGGTGCTTGATGTACGCCGGAGCAAGGTGGGTAATCTCGCCGTCGGCATTGCGAACCGCGAGATGTTGCGGCGTCCACCCGGTGGCCGCCGACACGCAACCACTGTCTTCGAGCGCTTTCAAGAATGCAAAACTCAGAAACGGCGTGGCGTCAGCGGGCAGTAACCGGTTCCAGGCAGTTTCACCGATAGCATCGAGTGACAGCGAAATAAGTGGTGAGGACATCAGTGACCCGAGGCCCATTGGGCACTATGATTAACAAAACAGGAGGAAATTATGTTCCAGTTAGATTCCCGTCTGCAAGGCGACACCGTTGAGTTAGGTCGCTTCCCGTTGTGCAAAGCTCTGATGATGAAAGACAGCCGCTACCCTTGGGTCATTCTGGTGCCGGTGAAAAAAGACGTCTTTGAGTACTTTCACTTATCAACGCAGGAGCGTGCGCAGTTGATGGAAGAATCCGCGTGGGTAGCGGAGAAAATGGCCGATCACTTTACGCCAGATTCGATGAACGTTGCCGCGTTGGGTAATGTCGTCGCGCAGTTGCACGTACATCATGTCGCTCGTAATAAAAATGATCCCGCCTGGCCGGGACCAGTCTGGGGACACAGCCCAGCCGAACCCTTCAGTGATGAGGCGCTGGCGGCCAGAGTCGATGAATTGCAGACGCTGTTTGCCTCGCATTTTGTCGATGAGGCAGCACTGAAAGACATAGAGCAGGACACGGTGTATTGGTAATGCAGGTTTTTCGTCGTTATTTGAATAATCCGCTGCGTAATTTTAATTATCTCGTAGGTTGTGAAGTCACCCGTGAGGCGGCCGTCATCGACCCGTTGGATGGCGAGGCGATGGTGGCCATGGCGGAGCGCGAGGGCTACACCATTCGCTACGTGATTAATACGCACGAACATCACGACCACATTGAGGGGAACCCCGCAGTCGTCGCCGCAACCGGTGCGGAGGTAATTGCCCATAAAAATGCCATGGCCGTCATTGGTAATGTCGATCGCGGTGTCGCCGGTGGCGATGTGATTCAAGTCGGCGAGATTCCAATGCAGGTTCTGTTTACTCCGGGGCACACACCAGTGCATTTGTGTTTACTGGTTAAGGCAGAAAATAACGATGGTGTTCCGGCATTATTTTCGGGGGATACCTTATTTAATGCCTGTGCCGGAAACTGTAAAAACGGCGGTAACGTGAACGACATGTACGACACGTTCGTTGCTCAGATTACGCCATTACCAGACAGTACGCGTTTGTACCCGGGGCATGACTACATGAAAAATAATCTTGCCTTTGCTCTCACCCGTGAGCCGGGGAATACCGATGCGATACACTGGCAAGAAAAAGTCAGCGCGTTGGGTGAAGAGAATATGCCGATTATGACGTTGGGGCAGGAGCGAACTTACAACCCGTTTTTGCGTTTACATTCACGGGAGGTAATTCAGCACCTCAAGGAAGAATTCCCCACGCTGGGGCTTGGAGACCGTGACGTGTTCAAAGCCTTACGACGGCTGCGTGATCAGTGGTAAGCGTATAATTCGCGAATAAAAAAACCGGGAGATTCCCGGTTTTTTTATGGCTGTATGTCGCCTGATATTTACAGCGCCATGTCTTTCAGTTTCTTTAATGGCAGGACTTTCACTTTGGTGCTGGCTGGCTTGGCCGCAACGTCCATGGTCTCACCCGGGCGGAATGGGTTTGGCACATTCTTGCGTGCTTTCTGGGCCGGTTTTTTCACGGTTTTGATTTTCAACAGACCTGGCAGGGTAAACTCACCAACCGCGCGTTTTTTGATGTGACGCTCGATAACAATGCCTAATTCGTCCAGTACCGCACTGACTTCTTTACGCGTCAGGCCGGTATTCTCAGCGATTTCGTTGAGAATTTGAGTCTTGGTAAACTTCTCACGCAGCGCGGTGATCTTGCGCGCCTTCTCTTTGGATACTGCCATAGTGGTTTGTCCTTATTAGTTCAGTAGCGGCTGCCATCGCTGTACGGTCAGGCAGTACGATTTTTAAGCAAAAAAAAGGGGTTAGCAAGCGGCTAACCCCTGATTTTTTAGGCCTGCGTCACGCTTTAGCCCAATTTTTTCAATGCCCAGGCAAAAATGTCGGTGTAACGCACTGGGAACAGGCGCTGAATGCGGTCCATCAGGCGCGCATCACTACCAATCAAAATGCGGCGCTTACCACCTTTTACGCCACCTAAGATGACATCGGCGGCTTCTGCCGGAGTGGTGCGGGCAATCTTGTCGAAATGCTTGGCTTGCTGTTCGAGTGTTTGGTTCTCGCCAGTCATGCTGGTTTTCATTCGACCATTGCGAACAATGTTGGTCTTAATGCCGCCCGGGTGAACGGTGCTGACAAACACATTGGTGCCTTTCAGCTCCTGACGCAGTGACTCAGTGAAACCACGTACGGCAAATTTTGTCGCGTTGTAGGCTGCTTGAGTTGGCAGAGCGATGATGCCGAAGATGCTGGATACGTTAACAATGGCGGACTCTGGACGAGCTTTCAGGTGCGGCAGGAACGACTTAGTGCCGTATACCACGCCCCAAAAGTTGATATCGACGATCCACTCCATGTCTTCGTAGCTCATGCGCTCGACGGTCTCGGAGAGTGCGACACCGGCGTTGTTGATGATCATGTCGACCTGGCCGTGGTCAGCAACGACCTGCTCGGCGTAGGCTTCCCAGGAGGCACGGTCTGCCACGTTCAACTTCTGCAAAGTGACCTTACCCGAGCCACGTAACAGGCCAGCGGTTTCGTCCAGGCCTTCCATATTGACGTCGGACAGCGCCAGATGCGCTCCTTGCATGCTGAGCTGTTGGGCCAGGGCACGGCCAATCCCGGATGCGGCACCGGTCACGACCACCACTTTGTTGGCAAAAGACTGCATAGTTACGACTCCTGATGTCGAATAAACGAAGTGAGAGAGAGCTTACCGGGTCAGTCGTCAGGCGGAAGGTGTAAATGCGTCGTCGCCCGGTGCAAATGTGACCCCAGTTTCGCTATAATGCGCGGCTTTCTTGTACCGGTTGTTCAAAACGCCGGGCAAAGCGGCTTATCTCCTGGCCTGCAGACTGGTCAGGGTGAACAACGAATGAATTAGGATCATACCGATGCGCACACATTACTGTGGTGATATCAACGAAACTCTGATTGACCAGACCGTCACCTTCTGTGGCTGGGTTCACCGTCGCCGTGACCATGGCGGCGTTATTTTCCTCGATGTGCGTGACCGCGAAGGTCTGGTGCAGGTGGTATTCGACCCAGACACGGTCGAAGCCTTCAACACCGCTGATAGCGTTCGTTCTGAGTTCGTTGTTCAGATCACCGGTCGCGTGCGTGGTCGTCCTGACGGCACTACCAACGAGAACATGAAAACCGGCATGATCGAAGTGCTGGGCAAAGAGATTACCGTACTGAACAAGGCCGCAACGCCTCCGTTCCCACTCGACGGTTACACCGACGTGGGCGAAGACGTTCGTCTGAAGTACCGTTACATGGACATGCGTCGTCCAGAAATGCAGGAGAAACTGCGTTTCCGCTCTAAAGTGACCTCTGCTGCACGTCGCTTCCTGGAAGACAATGGCTTCCTCGATATCGAAACACCAATCCTGACTCGTGCCACCCCAGAAGGTGCACGTGACTACCTGGTGCCTAGCCGTACACACGAAGGTTCCTTCTTCGCGCTGCCGCAGTCACCACAGCTGTTCAAGCAGCTGCTGATGGTGTCGGGCTTCGACCGTTACTACCAGATCGCTAAGTGCTTCCGCGACGAAGACCTGCGTGCTGACCGTCAGCCAGAATTTACTCAGATCGATATCGAAGCGTCTTTCATCAACGAAGACGAAATCATGGGCATGGTTCAGGGCATGATCAAAGACATTTTCGCCAAAGAGCTGAATGTCGACCTGGGTGACTTCCCACGCATGCCGTTCTCAGAAGCCATGAGCAAGTACGGCTCGGATAAGCCAGACCTGCGTATCCCGATGGAACTGGTGGACGTTGAAGAATTCCTGCAAGACATCGACTTCAAAGTCTTCGCAGCCCCAGCCAAAGATCCTAAGTGCCGCGTAGCCGCGTTAAAAGTACCGGGCGGTGCTGAACTGTCTCGTAAGCAGATCGACGAATACACCAAGTTTGTTGGTATCTACGGTGCGAAAGGCCTGGCCTGGATTAAGGTCAACGAAATCGAGAAGGGCGTTGAAGGCCTGCAATCACCGATCATCAAGTTCATCGGTGACGACAACACCATGAAGATCATGGAGAAACTGGACGCTAAGAACGGCGACATCGTTTTCTTCGGCGCTGACAAAACAAAAGTTGTGTGTGAAGCACTGGGCGCACTGCGTTGCAAACTGGGTGAAGACCTCAACCTCTACACTCAAGAGTGGGCTGCTCTTTGGGTAGTTGACTTCCCAATGTTCGAAGAGAACGACGACGGCTCTCTGACCGCACTGCACCACCCATTCACTGCGCCAAGTTGTTCACCAGAAGAGCTGGAAAAAGCACCGTTGGACGCACTGTCTCGTGCCTACGACATGGTATTGAACGGCTGCGAACTGGGTGGTGGTTCGATCCGTATTCACGACGAAGCCATGCAGGAAACCGTATTCCGCGTGCTGGGCATCTCAGAAGAAGAACAGCGTGAGAAGTTCGGCTTCCTGCTGGACGCTCTGAAGTTCGGTGCGCCGCCACACGGTGGTCTGGCATTCGGTCTGGATCGACTGATCATGCTGCTGACTGGTGCGAACAGCATCCGTGAAGTGATTGCCTTCCCGAAAACTCAGTCTGCTGCTTGTGTGATGACACAAGCACCGGGTGAAGTGAGCAACACGCAACTGCGTGACCTGCACATTAAACTGCGTGAAAAAGCGAAACCTGCCGAGTAATCTGCAGCGTTAAGACTGACGGCAATTAGCCTCTGAAAAACGGGCGTCGATGAACCATCGGCGCCCGTTTTTTGTTTTGTGACTCAGTCGTTCAATTTGGGGCTGGCCACGGCCATTGGCTGTGTTAGCCTGTGCTGGTTCATTTCATCACTCACATAATAAGGAACACAACATGAAGAAGACGTTACTGGCAGCCTGCATTGGCGCTCTGATGGCTGCACCAGCTATGGCTGAAAAACCAGAGTGGGCAGGCATGAAGCCTTCTAAGGAACAGGTTGAGTCGCACAAAGACGCGATGAAGCAGAAAGGCTCGGACAAGCGTGACGAGATGAAGGCGAAAAAGAACGAGCACAAAGGCAAGGGTAAAGACCATGCTGAAAAAATGAAGTCCAAGGCTGAGAAAGCCAAAGACGACGCTGAGCAGGAAGTGGAAGACGCTGAAGATCAGGCGGATGACGCTAAAAAAGAAGGAAAAGAAAAAGCCAAGAAGATGAAAGGCATGGCGGGCGACAAGGCCGATGATGCCGAAGGCAAAGCCGCACAAATGAAAGGTGATGCTGAACAGAAAGCCGCTGATGCCGAAGAGCGTGCTGAGAAGAGCAAAGAGGGCGCTAAAGAACGTGCAGAGAAAGGCAAAGACGACGCTGAGAAAGAAGCGAGCGACGTAAGCGAAGCGACAGAAGAAGCCGCCAAAGAAAAGGCGCCGAAGAAAGAGAAGAAGTGGTGGCAGTTCGGCGAATAATTCCGCCGGATTCATCCATAAAAAAAACCCGCCAATCGGCGGGTTTTTTTATGCGACGCCAGAATTACTTCTGGTAGTCGTATGCTGAGAACCAGCCTTCTTGTACGTGCTCGTCGTGCTCAGCACCTTCAAAGTAGCTGTATGCGCTGGTGTCACCTTTCAGGTGAACTTCCAGGAACGCAGTTACCAGAGTACGGAATTTCTTCTTGTACTCAGTTTCTGAGTTGCCGAACCAGTTGAAGTGGCTTGCGCCTGCGTACATGCCCAGACCGCGCTCAGTGTTTGGCGACAGTTCAGAGTAGTAACGCTCAGTTGCGTAAGCCAGCTCGTCGAACTCACTGCCCAGCATCAGGATTGGAGACTCAATCGCTGCGAAGTCTACGTCGTACGCGCCCAGCCATGGTGCCAGAGCGATCGCACTGGTGTGCTGATCAACCATTTCTTCTGCAGCCAGAATCACGCCGCCGCCACCCATGGAGAAGCCCATCAGGTTACGCTTGCTCAGGTCGATTTTGCCACGCAGTGGGCTACCGCTGCGGCTGTTCTCGTCTTCAAATTCAGCGAAACCGCCGAATTGAGCATCACGCCAGCCCGGTGGAACACCCAGAGTGTTGTTCGGTGTCATGGTCAGTACAGCATAACCGTGTGAAGATAGATGCTCTGCCAGCCATTCCATCTGCTCTTTGGTGTTAGTGAAGCCACCAGTCAGAGTCGTCGCAGGAATTGGGCCACCGCTCAGGTCACATGGGTAGGTCATACGTGCAGAAGCGTAACCGTCGTTTTCGAGGTCGCTCTCGTAAGAACATACTTCGTAGTTACCTGGTACGCCCAGTGCCTGACCTTCTGGTGCAGGATCCACTGGATCACCGCCGCCGAAACAGCCAGCCAGAGCAACCGAAGCCGCCAAAGGAAGTGCGCGCAAAACGCCTTTAGTTGATACAGTCATGGTCTTCTCCGTTGTTGTTTTTATTTGGAACAGTTAGCAGGATACGGATTCATGACGGGGTTTCACGTCATTTACGGACGGGTTGAAACGGTAGGCACGTATTGTCATATTTCTGTCCACTTAGAACGCTGACGCCCCGAAATGATGGCGTTAGGTGACTGAAATAGAACGATTTTTTGAGAACACTGAGGGTAGTGTGAGTGGCAAATAGAAGCAGCCATTGCGACTACGATGAGCCTTGTACGCTCATTCAGGCGTGCGGATGCCACTCCAGATCAGAAAGCGGCGAGGCAGTTCGGGCATGGCCCGGAACATCCAGACCGCAGCCAGCGCACTGCCAACACTGAGAATGAGGAAGAAGCCCGGCACGCTGATTCCCAGAATCCCCATCACCACAATGCCAGCTACGGCTGACAGCACCATGAACAGGGCGTTCGCGATACTGATGGCGGCAATGATACGAGACAAATGTGCTGCTTCGGCGCGCTTCTGAACCAGGGTGTAGAGCGGCACAACGTAGATGCCCGCAAAGCCACCCAGCGTCAGCAAGACGCCAATAATCCACCAGGCTTGTGGCAGCACAATAAACTCAGAGGCGGTAAACAGAGTGTCGGGTGCCTCTATGGCGGGATAAAACACCAACCCTAAGCCTGCGATGATGCAGCCAACGGCGCCCAGCGGAATCAAACCGGGTTCCAGCTGTCCTCGGGACAGCCGATTGCACAGCAGCGAGCCCAATGCGATGCCAATGGAGAAGGTCGCCAACAGAATGGTGACCACGCCCTGATCGCCATGCAGGTAGTCCTTACTGAAAACGAAGAACTGTGTCAGATAGGCGGCGCCGAGGAACCAGAACCAGGAGATACCCAGCGTGGCAATAAACACCGATGGGTTACGACGGCTGAAGCGCAGCGTATGCAGTGTGGCCGTTACGATATTGAAGTTCAGCGTCAGCTCGGGCGCTTTCGGCGGTGCCGGTGGGATCTGGCGGCTGGTCAGATAACCGGCGAGCGCCAGCGCGACCACACTGACCGACGCCAGTACGATGCTGTTATCGTGGGTACTGATCAGCCCTGCCGTGATGGTGCCGGTCAGAATGGCGAGGAAGGTCCCCATTTCGACGAGTGCGTTGCCGCCGACAAGTTCGTTATCACTCAGATGTTGCGGAATAATGCCGTACTTAGCGGGACCAAAGAACGCACTTTGACTGCCCATCAGAAACAACATCACCAGCAAGCCTGCCGTACTGCCGATCAGAAAGCAGGTCGCGCCAAATGCCATGATGACGACTTCGGCCAGTTTAATGCGGCGAATCAACAACGCCTTGTCGTATTTATCCGCCAGTTGTCCGGCCAGTGCCGAGAACAGAAAGAACGGCAAAATAAACAAGAGCGCGCCCAGATTATTCAACGCACTGAGGTCCAACTGACTTTGCAGTAAACCGTAGGTAACCATGCCCAGCAGGGCATTTTTAAACACATTGTCGTTAAAGGCGCCCAGAAACTGAGTGCAGAAAAACGGCGCGAACCGACGTGAGCGAAACAAAGAAAACTGCGAAGGGGGTTGGCTCATGGTCGGCTCTTTAGTTTGGACGGCACAGGTTTAATAGCAAGATTGCCTTATAGCAATTAGCGAGTAATTAACGATTCAATCGTCTTACTGATCGGATGTCGGCAGCGTGACTTCATAGCGTGTGAACGCCTCACTGGGCTGGCCAGTAAATACCGCTTGCTGCGATGTAACGCCCTTCAGCTGCAGATCAAACCACGCCAACGTGTGTTCGGTATAGCTGTCGCGGTTTTTGGTGACTTCCGGGCGATACCATTGTTGGTGGCGTCCGTTTTCGTAGACCGCCAGCACGCGCTGAGGCGCCGAGGTCGACACACTCGCGTAAATTTCATCAATGGATTCATTAGTCACCAGCAAATCTCGGGCGCCTGCCAGAATCATGGTAGGGGCAGTCGGCGTAACCTGACGTTGCTCTGCCAACAAGAAAGGCGCAAACGCCGCCAACGCTTGGATATCACCCCCAAGCTCGCTGCCCGCCAGTAAGGTGCCACCACCGCCCATGGAGAAGCCTGCGATGCCGCGTCGATCTACATCAATGCGGTTGGCAAATGGCAATTTGGAATCCGCTTTTGCGTCTTTTAATGTTTGTTGGCCAGCGAGGTGGGCATCGCGCCACTGTTCAACTTTGCCGTAAATATCGGTCGGTGTGAGCGCCAGCACCAGATAACCGTGGTCGGCCAGCGCCTCGGCCATCCATTGAAGATTGCGATAGGTATTGCTGTAACCGGCCGTCAGAGTAATGGCCGGTAGCGCCTCGTTGCCTTCACAAGGGTAGAAGTACATGGCTTCTTTGTAGGCATCGGTAGCGAGCGATTCAAGCTGGCAAACATCGGCACTGGCTTGGCCGGAAAATAGCAGGGCGCCAGAGCTGAGCAGCGCAATGTTAGAGAGTCGGAAGAGGGTTTTAATCATTATTGTCTCCTTCTTTTCGCACTATCATCGCAGGTTGGCTCAGGCTTGCAAGACAAATCCGGCCGTTTGCCAAGAGTTTTAGCGCATGACACCGAAGCCAGCTTCAATTAAAAAACCAGAGTAGGTCTCATCGGTGCGCTCACTGGTGTATTCGATGCCCGGCGTTAAACGCAGCGTCAGGTAGCCGTAATCGTGGGTGAAATACTGATA
>JAYYHP010000129.1:0-4619 GCA_036148335.1 Pseudomonadota bacterium | reverse complement strand
ACGCCTGGTAGCGAGCGGGATCAGTCAATCGCAAGGGCTATTTATACCTCGTCCGAGGGTCTTCATTGTGTATGGAGTGATAAGGCATTGACGCCTGCCAACCTCGTCGTCGATCACATGCTGCCTTTTTCTGTCTGGCGTAATAATGATCTCTGGAACCTGCTACCCGCCGAGAGCAAAGTAAATAATCTGAAGAGCGATAAAATACCGAGGCCAGAATTACTCAGAAAGCGTCAGGAGCAGATAGTTAGTGCCTGGCGTTTTTCCCGTGAAAGAGAGTCCGGTGTTTTTCAGTTTGAGGTTGAGCGTACTCTTGGAAGGTTCCGAGAGGCGTCATGGGAGCAGGAATTGTTTCAGTACCTTTCTGAACGTGCAGTGGTGGCTATTTATCGCCGTGGCGAGACTGCGTGGGATTATGGTGCTTGAAAGCAATGCAGATGTGCATTGCACACATTCGAGAGTTTTTTGATGGCCAAAGCCATGTCGGGGATATGATCCCCTCCTACAAGGAGGGGGCAGGCATTGAGAGCGCATATATCGATAGCGGTAACTCAGGTCTCCGCAAAGCTCTTCACGGCTTTATGCTCTGCATCCGCCGGTATGTCGTCTTCACGAACCAACCACACAGTCTGCATCCCAGCTTCTTTCGCGGCATCCAGTTCTTCTTTTATGTCCGATAAAAACAGCACGTCTTTGGCGTTTAAACCAGCGTGTGTTTTCTGCAGTTCGGCCAGAATATTCCGATACGACTGAGTTTCGCGTTTGCCGCCCACAAGAGTATCGAAGTGGCCTTTGAACAAAGGCAGCAGGTTGCCATCCTGCGAATAGCCGAAGAAGAGTTCCTGGGCTTTTACTGAACCTGAAGAATACACGTACAGGGGTAGGCCGCTGTCGTGCCATTTTTTCAGGTATTCGGTGGCGTCCGGGTACATGTGCGCTTGGTAGTCGCCGTTTTCGTAGCCGGTTTTCCAGATCAGGCCTTGTAGGGTTTTGAGTGGAGTGGCTTTGCGGTCTTCGCTGATCCATTGCAGTAGTTTGGTAATTAATGCATCCGTATCGTCTGCATTTATTACGTCGCCGTCTTCTGCTGCGAGTTCGGCCGTCTGTTGCAGGGCGGTCTGCACTTTTTCGTCGTTGAGGTTGGCTTTTACGAACGCGGGCAGGTGGTCTGCCGCGTACGGGAAAAGTACGTCTTTTACGAAAGAGATCGAAGACGTGGTGCCTTCGATGTCGGTCAGGATCAGTTTGACGTTCTGCATGGCGGAATCAGTTATCTAAACGGTTAAAGCGGTCGGCGATGTCGCTGCCGGTGAAGTTCGCGACCCAGCCTTCCGGGTTGTTGAACAGGCGGATGGCGATAAAGTTCGGGTTCGGGCCCATGTCGAACCAGTGGGTAGTGTTTGCCGGTACGCTGATGAGGTCGCCTTCGGTGCACAGTACTTCGTAGACTTTTTCGCCGATGTGCAGGGTGAACAGGCCTTCGCCGCCAACAAAAAAACGCACTTCGTCTTCGCTGTGAGTATGTTCACTCAGAAACTTCTGACGGAATTCTTTCTTCTGCGGGTGGTCGGCGCTGAGGCTCACCACGTCGACCGTCTGGTAGCCGTCTTCTTTCATCAGGCGGTCGATGTCTTTCTGGTAGGCCGCGATGACGTCTTCCTGTGAGGCGCCCGGTTCGAGGTCAGCGTCGGTTTCCCACTGCTCGTAGCGCACACCAGCTTCGGCCAGTGTGGCGGTCATTTTGGCTTTGCTGCTGGTGGTGAACAGCAGGTTGGTGATGTCTTGGTCGGTGTAGACACGAAGTACGCTCATGGTGGGCCTCACGGTTGGCGTATTTTTAATAATTCGAGTTGGTAGCCTAACAGGTGTTCGATGGCTTCCAGATGGCGATAACATTCCACCAGATCTTTGCCCCAGGTGTATACCCCGTGGCCGCGGATCAGGTAGGCATGGCCCTGACCCTGTTGTTGCATATGTGCCTCTACCTGGGCAGACAGACGGTCGATGTCCTGATCGTTTGGAAAGATCGGGAAGGTGACTGTGCCTTCGTGGGTGGTTTCGCCAGCAAAGGCTTTTTGCAGTTCCCAGCCGGTGATGCTCAGGCTGTCGTCTTTCCAGATTTGCGACAGTAACACCGCGGTCGGCGAGTGCGTATGCAGCACGGCGCCGATATTGCCATCGCGACGGTACAGTTGCGTATGCAGGCCGGTTTCTGCCGAGGGTTTACCGTCTGACAGTGGTTTGCCGTCCATGTTCACCGCCAGAATATCGGCCGGTGTCAGTTCGCCTTTGTGTTTGCCTGAGCTGGTAAGGGCGCAGACGTCGTCGTTCAGGCGAACGGAATAGTTAGAGCTGGTGGCGGGCGACCAATTGTTACCGTAAAGAATGTGGCCGTAGCGGCAGAGTTCTTCGGCGGCGCGTTTGAACGCGGCCTGATTGTAGTCAGTCATGCGGGTGCCTCAGCGTTGCATCATGGCGGCGATGTTATCGACATCCGGATTCAGTACATAGCCTTTTTCCGTGACGATGGCATCGATCAGCTCCGCCGGAGTGACATCGAACGATGGGTTAATCGCCTCACAGCCTTCCGGGGCGATTGGCTGGCCATTCAGTGAGGTCACTTCGGACATCGGGCGCTGCTCAATCGGGATGGCGTTGCCGTTATCCAGGCTCAGATCAAATGTCGTGGTCGGCGCAGCCACCATGACTTTCATGCCGTGATGCTTAGCTAATACCGCGAGGCTGTAAGTACCAATTTTGTTGGCGACGTCGCCGTTGGCGGTAATGCGATCGGCACCAACAATCACCCAGTCAGCCCCCTTAGCACGGAACAGTTGCGCTGCTGCGCCGTCACACACCAGTTTGACCGGAATATTGTCCTGCATCAGCTCCCACGCGGTTAGGCGCGCGCCTTGTAACCACGGTCGGGTTTCACCGGCGTACACCTGAGTAAGTTTGCCGTCGGCATAGGCCGAGCGGATGATGCCCAGCGCCGTGCCGTGGCCACCGGTGGCCAGTGCCCCTGTGTTGCAGTGGGTGTATACCCGGCTGCCTTCCTGAATCAGCGAAGCGCCAAATTGCCCCATGGCCAGATTCGCGGCGATATCTTCTTCGTGAATCTTCTTCGCTTCTGCCACCAGTGCGTGTGGGTCTTCAGTGCCCAGCGCTGCCATGCGCTCCAACGCCCAGAACAGATTCACGGCGGTAGGGCGGGATTCCGCCAGCACCTTGTAAGCCGCACTCAGATCACGACCATTCAGGGCATCCAGCGCGTACCCGTAGGCGGCGGTAATACCGATGGCAGGCGCACCACGTACGACCATGTCGCGGATCGCATCTGCAACGTCAGCGGCGGTGGTGTACTCATGCACGGTGTGAGTGTGCGGCAACACGCGCTGATCAAGGAGATGCAGAGACTGGCCACGCCATTCAATGGCATGAAACGAAGAAGAATGCGCTGTCATAAGAATTACCGAAGCGGTGTATCAAAGCGCCGCATTTTACACCGGACAAGGAGTGCTGTCGTTACGAAGACATGGATGATGAAAGTGAGGGGAAGGGAGGTGACGATAGGGTGCTAAAACGTAACGAGTGGCCATTGCTGGCATGGATTTTCACCCCCACCTCGGAGGTGACAAAACTGGGTTACCTGTGGCGAGTAGCCAAACACCTCCCCCCACAGCGGAGGTGACGATAGGGTGCTAAAACGTAACGAGTGACCATTGCTGGCATGGATTTTCATCCCACCTCGGAGGTGACAAAACTGGGTTATCTGGTGGCGAGTAGCCAAACACCTCCCCCACAGCGGAGGTGACGATAGGGTGCTAAAACGTAACGAGTGGCCATTGCTGGCATGGATGCCAGCAGTGAGCGTACAGGGATGTATTTACCGCGAGCCACGAGTACGTTTTAGCACCCTATCTTAAAAAGTCACAGAAGCGTCTGCATGCGATGAAACGCCTGAATCAACCCATTGGTCGAGCCATCAAACCCGTCAGGCGAGTCAGCGGTTTCCAGCGCGCCCAGTACTTTGTTACCCAGTTGCTTACCGAGTTCGACGCCCCATTGGTCAAAGGAGTTCACGCCCCAGATCATGCCTTGAGCGGCGACTTTGTGCTCGTAAAGAGCGATCAGTGCGCCGACAATCTGCGGGGTCGATTTCGGGAAGAAAAAGGTATTCGACGGGCGATTACCCGGAATAATTTTGTGCGGCGCCAGCACCAGAGCCTCGGCTTTGCTCATGCCTGATGCCATCAACTCGGCAATGGCATCGTCTTCCGATTTACCTTGCAGCAATGCCTGGCTCTGCGACAGGCAGTTGGATACCAGCATGGCGTGGAAGTTATCAATCGGGTTGTGGCTGGTCATCGGCATGATGAAGTCACAGGGCGAGAAATGCGTGCCCTGATGCAGCAACTGGTGGAAGGCGTGCTGGCCGTTGGTGCCGACGCCGCCCCAGATAACCGGGCCAGTGTGATAATCGACGAGATTACCGTCGGTGGTAACGCGCTTACCGTTGCTCTCCATGTCGAGCTGCTGCAGATGCGCAGGCAGTGAGCGCAGGTAGTGGTCGTACGGCAGAATCGCGTGGGAGTTCACGCCAAAGAAGTTCACATACC
>JAYYHP010000128.1:0-16626 GCA_036148335.1 Pseudomonadota bacterium | reverse complement strand
CGCTCCAGCATATCCAGCACATCGCCCGGCGCCCAGGCAGTTGCAACCAGGCGTTCTTTGGCTTCTGCGGCAGTCGGCGATTTCTTGATCAGTTCAATCACTGGATCAATATTGGCCAGCGCCAACGCCAGGCCTTCAAGAATATGGCCACGTTCACGGGCTTTGCGCAGGTCGTAAATGGTACGACGAGTCACCACTTCACGGCGGTGCTTCACGAACGCATCCAACAGCTGCTTGAGGTTCAGCGTCTTGGGCTGACCGTCGACCAAGGCCACGGTGTTGATACCAAACACCCCCTGCAGCTGAGTCTGAGCAAACAGGTTGTTGAGCACCACTTCTGGCATTTCGCCACGACGCAGCTCCACCACGATACGCATACCGTCTTTGTCCGACTCGTCGCGCAGTTCTGTGATGCCTTCGATCTTCTTGTCTTTCACCAACTCGGCGATCTTCTCGATCAGGCGAGCTTTGTTCACCATGTACGGGATTTCGCTGAAGATGATGGAGACCTTGCCGTTTTTCTCGTCTTCTTCGAAGTGATGACGAGCGCGCAGATAAATAAGACCACGACCAGTGCGGTATGCCTCGACAATGCCATCACGGCCGTTAATAAACGCACCGGTCGGGAAATCTGGTCCCGGGATGTACTCCATCAGGTCATCGACGGTCAGATTCGGATCGTCGATTAAGGCCAGACAGCCAGTCAACACTTCCGTCAGGTTGTGTGGCGGAATATTTGTCGCCATGCCCACCGCAATACCGGAAGAACCATTCACCAACAGATTAGGAACACGCGTCGGCAATACTTCTGGAATCTGCTCAGTGCCATCGTAGTTGGGCACCCAGTCAACGGTTTCTTTATCGATATCAGCCAACATGTCATGGCTGATCTTCTCCATACGGATTTCCGTGTAACGCATGGCTGCCGCCGAGTCGCCATCGACAGAACCAAAGTTACCCTGACCATCCACCAGGGTGTAACGCATCGAAAAATCCTGGGCCATACGAACGATGGTGTCGTAAACCGCCGAGTCACCGTGTGGGTGATATTTACCAATCACGTCACCCACCACACGGGCAGATTTTTTGTAGGGCTTGTTCCAATCGTTACCAAGAACGTTCATCGCGTGCAGCACACGGCGGTGTACTGGTTTGAGACCATCCCTGACATCCGGCAATGCACGACCAACGATCACGCTCATGGCATAATCGAGGTAAGACTGCTGGAGCTCGTCTTCGATATTAATCGGTAGAACTTCTTTGGCTAAGTCACTCATAAAAACTCGGGCCCGTACTCTCTCCCGCCAACGGCGGTATTCCTTTGAATGGCGACACCGCTCTGCAAGCGGTTCATAAGGGTCGGGATCATATCACAAAACGGCCCGATACCTAATGAGAGCTCCTGAATGGCCGCTGACGGCGTTTTTGCCTCTGAACGCATGTTCCCTACTGGTTATAAAACAGACATCTTTTTCGTCGTTCGCACACTGAGCCCCCCTCTCGTATAATGAAGCAACTTATTGACGAGACTCATCATGACCGCTGACCTACGTATCGACGCCCGCTGGCTACTCACCATGGACACCGACGAGCTGCTTCATCATCACTCGGTGTACGTGACCAATGGCCGTATCAGCGCCATTCAGCCGACATCGGCTGAACCACTGCCCAGCAAAGAACACTTAAGCCTGGGCGATCATATTGTCATGCCCGGCTATGTGAATGCGCATGGGCACGCCGCCATGTCGTTGTTTCGCGGCATGGCTGATGACCTGCCTCTAATGACCTGGCTGGAGGATCACATCTGGCCAGCCGAGGGTCAGTGGGTCAGTGAAGCGTTTGTTTATCAGGGCACCCAGTTGGCCATGGCGGAAATGATACGTTGCGGCACCACCACCTTTGCCGACATGTACTTTTATTCCGGCGATAGCGTTCAGGCCTCGATAGACGCTGGCATGCGTACCGTCAGTTTTACCCCGGTACTCGACTTTCCGACCAACTTTGCGCAGAACGCCGATGAGTACATCCGCAAAACCATGGCCGTGCATGACAAGTATCGCCATCAGCCACTGGCACACATCGGCATTGGGCCACACGCCCCTTACACCGTCTCCGATGAGCCTTTGAAAGAAATTGCGCTACTGGCCAACCAAACCGACATGCCCGTGCAGATCCACCTGCACGAAACCGCCTTTGAAGTACAACAGAGCCTCGAACAACGCGGTATGCGTCCGACTCAGCGTCTGGCCGAGCTTGGTTTTCTGAACGAACGCGTCAGCTGTGTTCACATGACACAGATTAACGACACCGACATCCAGGTGCTGCAACAGACCGGCGCCAGTGTGGTTCATTGCCCGGAATCCAACCTCAAACTGGCCAGCGGCTTCTGCCCGACAAAGCAATTACTAGACGCAGGAGTAACCCTGGGCATTGGCACCGATGGCGCCGCCAGTAACAACGACCTGAACATACAAGGTGAGATGAAAACCACCGCCATGCTGGCAAAAGCCGTGGCCGAAGATGCATCCGCCTTGCCTGCCTTGGCAGCGCTCAAAGCCGCAACGCTGGGCGGTGCCAAAGCACTGGGCATCGACGACTGCACGGGCTCTGTCACTGTGGGTAAGTTTGCGGACCTACAAGCGGTACGCCTCAATGCGCTGCCGCAGCAGCCCATGTATGACCCTGCATCGCAGTTGGTCTACACCGACAGTAGTCGATATACCGAATACACCTGGGTCGCCGGCAAAGCGCTGCTGCGCGCGGGCGCCCTGACCACACTTGATGATGCCGCACTGTGTCAGATTGCACAGGCATGGCAGCAAAAAATTACGTCCGCTTAATCCGGAGACCACATGACATCTACCGCTAACGGCTCAATCGCCACCGCTTCTACGCCTTCAGACACTGCCAACGTCGATCGTGCTGAAATTGCTAAATTTGAAGCCCTCGCCTCGCATTGGTGGGACATGGAAGGCGACTTTAAGCCGCTGCACGACATCAACCCACTGCGCACCAACTTCATTGATGGTCATGCCACGCTCGCGGGTAAAAAAGTATTGGACGTCGGCTGTGGTGGCGGCATCCTCAGTGAAGCGATGGCACAACGCGGTGCTGACGTAACCGGTATCGACATGGGAGAGGCGCCCCTGAACATTGCTCGCCTGCACGCCCTCGAAAGCGGTGTTCAGGTAAATTACCGTCAGATACCGGTGGAAGCCCTCGCAGAAGAGGCTCCCTGCAGCTTTGATGTGGTGACCTGCCTGGAGATGCTGGAGCATGTTCCCGATCCCGCATCGATTATCCGTGCCTGCTATACCCTGGTAAAACCCGGCGGCATGGTGTTTTTCTCAACCATCAACCGTAATCCTAAATCCTATGCCATGGCCATCATTGGCGCGGAATACATCATGCGCATGGTACCGGCAGGCACCCATGACTACGACAAGTTCATCAAGCCGAGCGAATTAACCCGTTGGTGCCGTGCCGCTAACCTGCAGGTCGTCGACATGACTGGCATGGTCTACAACCCAATCACCAAAGATTATCGCCTGAAAGATAACGACGTCGACGTCAATTACCTGATGGCCACGGTACGCGACACCGAATGAGTACTGTCAGCCTGAACGCCCCGGCGGCGGTGCTGTTTGATCTCGACGGCACTTTAGTCGATACCGCCATCGATTTTTATCCGGTGGTGAACTCCCTGCGTGCTGAAATAGGCAAGGCGCCCTTACCCGACGCCCGCATTCGGGAGCAGGTCAGCAACGGTGGAGTCGCGTTAGCGACCATTACCTACGACGTGACTAGAGACGACCCTGATATTCAGAACTACCGTCAACGCGTGCTGGATCGCTACGAGGAAATTGTCGGAGAACAAGCCATCTTATTTGAGGGCTATTCCGCCCTGTTGGAGCATCTTGACCAACGCGGTATTCCCTGGGGCATCGTCACCAATAAGCCGCGTAAGTACACCGAGCTGCTGCTGTCGCACATGCCGCTGCCGTGTGACTATGTGGTGTGCCCAGAAGACGTCACCCACAACAAACCCGCGCCCGACAGCCTGCTGCTCTGTGCAGAACAGATGCAAGTCGTCGCAGAGCAATGCTGGTATGTGGGTGACCATGTGCGCGACATTCAGGCCGCGAAGGCAGCAAATATGCGCAGCATCGCCGTACGCTTTGGCTATCTTGAAGCACAGGATGACCCTGCCCTTTGGGGAGCAGACCACCTTATCGACACCGTACACGACCTACTGGACTTGTTAGGCGGCAAGTCATGACCGGCATTGCCGCTCTTGCCGCTCGCCTTTCCAGTATCTGACCATTGATTGCTGGTTTTCTGTGAGAATTAACGAACCATGACGGACCAAAACCAACCTGCTCTGAATAATCGCGTCATATTAGTGACAGGTAGTGGCTACGGCATTGGACGCGAAGCGGCCCTGACCTACGCACGCGAAGGCGCCACGGTGTTACTGCTCGGCCGCACCCAGGAAGCCCTGAACGAGACCCGTGACTTTATGAAGACCGAAGGTCTGCCACAGGCGACGGTTCTGCCATTTGATCTGGAGAAAGGAGACGAAGCGCTCTATGTCGAGCTGGCTGAGGTAATCGCCCAGCGCTTTGGTCACCTCGACGGCGTACTGTTGAATGCATCGGTCCTTGGGCAACGTACACCACTGGAAACCTACCACTGGGGAACCTGGCAAAAGGTCATGCAAGTCAACGTAAATGGGCAATTCCTGCTGATGAAGCACCTGCTGCCCCTACTGCGCAAGGCTCCTGCAGATGCCTCCGTCATCTTCACCACCAGCAGTGTGGGCCGTCAGGGCCGTGCCGAATGGGGCGCTTACTCGGTATCTAAATTTGCCACCGAAGGTCTGATGCAAGTCATGGCTGACGAGCTGAAGAACAGCAGCATACGCGTGAACTGCATTAATCCGGGCGCCACCCGCACCGCCATGCGTGCGGCGGCTTACCCCGCCGAAGACCCAGCACAAGTGACACCGGCCACAGACATCATGCCACTCTATCTGCACCTGATGAGCCCGGCATCGATTGGCACCCACGGCCAAAGCCTGGATGCTCAACCCAAATAACCGTGATGCATTAACTGGAAACAGTCACATTCACGTCTCTAGTCAGGGATTTTTTCGTCAAACAAATGTCGAAAAAATCCCTGTTTTTCTAATACTTTGCCCAACCTCATGATTTTAAAGGCTTTTTAACCTTCTACTGAAGTGGCACAGAAATCGCTTATTACCCCAAAGCGAATACACCACATGATGAGGTAGCTCATGGTTAGCCCAATGAACGGCAGAGCAGAATTACATGACGACAAAGTCATTACCCCCTTCGGCGACCTGGCCCCACGCCCGGACATCCGCCCCGAAGTCCTGCTGCGTCTCTCCGGCAAACTGCAAACCACGCTGGAACTGGGTCAACTGCTGGAAATTTTCCTGGAAGAGATTCAAAGCGCGGTGTTAGTGGATGGGCTCACTTTTCATCATGAACCCACAAACACCACGCTGGCGACAGGCCGCAACAGCCTGCACACGGCGCATTACCGATTACAGACACAACAGGATTATATGGGCGATTTGTCGTTTCATCGTTCGACACGATTCCGCGAGCACGAGCTGGCCAACATTGAAGGCTTGATGACCGCACTGGTTTACCCTATGCGCAACGCACTGCGTTACCACGAGGCCCTGGCCGCGGCTTTCCGCGACCCGCTGACCGGCGCAGGCAACCGCGTCGCGCTGGACAAAACACTGACCCGGGAAATCGAACTGGCGAAGCGCCACGATCAGCCCCTGTCGATTCTGATGCTGGACCTCGATCACTTTAAAAAGGTGAATGACGAATATGGCCACAGCATGGGCGACAAAGTACTGAAAGACGCCGTCACCGCCATGACCGGCTGCATTCGCCAGACCGATATGTGCTTCCGCTACGGTGGCGAAGAGTTCCTCATTTTACTGAGCAGCGCCGACCAGTCTGGCGCACTGCGCATCGCTGAGCGCGTCCGTATGGGCATTGGCCAGCTGCAATTTGAGCACAGAAAAGGTGACTTACAAGTGACCGCCAGCATTGGCAGTGCCACCCTGCAAGTCAGTGATACACTGGAAGAGCTGATCAGCCGAGCTGACTCGGCCCTGTACATGGCGAAAGATCAGGGGCGTAACCGCGTCATCAGCGACCTCGACATTGAGTTTAATCGTCACGAGCACGCTCCAGAATCGTCTCAAACGCCGACTGACTAAATTCGGCAACCCAAAGGCCTCACCCTCTGTGGTGAGGTATCCGTCTGGAATGAAAACTCCGGCTATAGAGAAAACTCCGACCAGAAGGAAAAAAGGCGCCAAGGCGCCTTTTTTACGATCCGCGTTAAACAAGGCTATTCGCCAGTTCAACCATCATTGCGGCGACGGCGGCCGGCCGTCTGACGAATCTTCTGTTTCCGCGCCTGACGCTGATGCTGATCCCGTTCTTTACCTACGAAGCGCTTCGCCTGACGACGCTTCAGACCAACCATGTCGTACAGGTCATTGACCTCTTTTTGTCCCAGCTCAACCCAGGTGCCCACAGGCACGGCACCCGGCAAGAAAATACAACCGTAACGCACACGCTTCAGTCGGCTGACCGCAACGTCCTGACTTTCCCACAGACGGCGAACTTCGCGGTTACGACCTTCCATCACCACCACGTGATACCACTTGTTCTGACCTTCACCGTCAAAGTAGCGGACGTCGGTAAAACGAGCCATGCCGTCTTCCAGCAAGACCCCGTCTTTCAGACGCTTAATCATGTCTTCGTCGACGTCACCACGAACACGCACGGCGTACTCACGGTCGACCTCGCTGGACGGGTGCATCAGCTTATTTGCCAGCTCGCCGTCGGTAGTAAACAGCAGCAAGCCGCTGGTGTTGATATCTAATCGACCGACATTAATCCAGCGCTCGTTCTTGGTTCGTGGCAGATGGTCAAACACCGTAGGACGACCTTCTGGGTCATTGCGCGTCGACACCTCACCCACAGGTTTGTTGTAAGCAATGACACGCGTACTGGTTCCGGCTTCTTCCAGATCCACTTTGCGGCCATCGAGACGAACCTCGTCATGACGACTGGCACGATCACCCAATTTTGCTGTGGCACCGTTTACGGTGACACGACCATCGGCGATCCAACGTTCTGCCTCACGGCGGGATGCTACACCGGCAACGGCGAGCAATTTCTGAATGCGTTCATTCATGATGAGTATCTTTTTCCGTTAGGCCTGAATCATCTGATTCAGGCGAGCTATCGTCATCAGGAGACTCCTGATGTTGTTCTTCAAGACGCGCCAGGATCTGGCTGAGATCACGTACCTTACGCGCCTCACCTTTACCCGGTCGCCCTTCCACCGGCTCAAAGACATTGTCTTCCACCCGGTCAATTAATGCTTCTGCCGCCGCCAGATCATCTGCAGTATCGCTTAGCACCTCAGCACCGCGCTCTTCGCGATCTTCATCGGAGGTAAAGTCGTAACGATCTGGCGTCGCCTTACGTGCCTCGGCATCGTCACCCAACGCCAAGCGGCGGTTAGCATCATCGAGTTCACGAATCTGCATGAGTGACGGCAAATCTTCCAAAGAGCGCAGGCCAAAGTAGTCCAGAAACTCTTTGGTCGTAGCGTACATGGCCGGTCGTCCCGGGACATCGCGATGCCCAACCACGCGAATCCAGTCACGCTCCAGCAGGGTTTTCATAATCCCTGAGCTGACCACCACCCCACGCACATCTTCAATGTCACCGCGCGTCACTGGCTGGCGATAAGCAATCAGCGACAGCGTCTCCAGCAATGCGCGGCTGTAACGCGGTGGTTTTTCTTCCCACAAGCGTGCCACGTACGGTGCCGTATCGGAACGCACCTGCAGCCGAAAGCCCGAGGCGACTTCTACGACCTCTACACCGCGCCCTAACAGGTCTTTGCGCAGTTCAATAATGGCGTCGTACAGTGCCGTGGAGGATGGCACCTGAGCACCATCGCCATGATCGGCAAACAAACTCTTCATGCGCTCGATCGACAGCGGTGTTCCAGCAGCCATCAGCGCGGCCTCGAGAATGCACTTAAGCTCAGGCTGGCTCATCGTTTCTCCTCAATTTCACGTGAATGGCACCCAGTGCATCGTGCTGTACGATGTCGATCAGGGACTCTTTAATCAGCTCCAATATCGCTAGAAAGCTGACCACGACGCCAAGGCGCCCTTCTTCTGGCGTAAATAACTGCCGGAAAGGCACAAAATGGCCACCGGCTAAGGCCGCCAGAATGTCACTCATACGCTCTCGCGTCGACAACTGTTCGCGCTCAACTTCATGATGCTCAAAACGCTCACTGCGACGCATGACATCGGCCATGGCCAGCATCAGCTCGCGCATATCGACAGGAGGATGCGCTCGCTCCTGAATCCGCTCAGGCGCATCCACATTCGCCAAATACACATCGCGCTCGAGGCGCGGTAACTCATCCATCTGCTCGGCCGCATGGCGAATCTGTTCGTACTCTTGTAGCCGACGCAGCAGCTCCGCGCGCGGGTCCTCTTCTTCGCCGTCTTCGCCCTCGCCTTTCTGGCGCGGTAACAACATGCGGCTTTTAATTTCCGCCAGCATGGCCGCCATGACCAGATACTCTGCCGCCAACTCCAGTTGCAGCGCCTGCATCATGTCGATGTACTGCATGTACTGCTCAACGATGTCCGCCACATTCACATCAAGAATGTCGAGATTCTGCTTACGAATCAGGTACAACAGCAGATCCAGCGGCCCTTCGAATTGCTCAAGGATAATTTCCAGCGCATCGGGAGGAATATACAGATCCAGTGGCAGTTGAGTCATCGGCTGACCCTGCACCAGAGCAAACGGCATTTCACCCTGCTCTTTCAGGGCCTGAGTGTTGGAATCACTCTGACTCATTCTGCCTCCGTGGTGGTTCACTCATGGGTTCACTGATGCTTACTCATATCCCACAGGGCATTAACGGTAAGCCAGCCCCATGGCATCGCGTACGGTCTCCAGAGTGGCTCGCGCGGCATCTCGCGCACGCTCCGTTCCTTCAGCGACGATACTGTGTACCAAATCGATGTTTTCTTCGTAGTCGCGCGCGCGCTCAATCACTGGCGCCTGCTGCTCAATGATATGCTTTGCCACGCATTGCTTACATTCAACACAGCCCCAGCCGGCTTGCTCGCACTGCGCTTTCACCTGAATCAGTTCATCGTCCGGGGTAAAGGCCTGATGCGTTTGCCACACTGGGCAAGCGTCGGGATGACCCGGATCACTGAGACGCACGCGAGCCGGATCGGTCGGCATGTTACGCATGGCTTTCTCAACGGTTTCCGGCGCCGCGCGCAGTGGAATACTATTGCCATAGGCATTGGACATCTTGCGGCCATCCAGGCCCGGCAAGCGGCTGCCCTGCTCCACAACTACGGCCCGAGGCTCTGGCAGAATGGCAATGCTGTCGCCTTCCAGATACCCCAGCAGGCGCTCTTTATCTGACAACGTCAGGTTATTCTGTTCACGCACCAAGGCCTGGGCGGTCGCCAACGCATCCGTGTCGCCATGGCGGGTATGAGCCAAACGCAGCTCGCTGTATAGCTTGCCGGTCTTCTTCCCCAGCTTGCGCACTGCCGCTTCCGCATTCGAGGCGAAATCCTGCTCACCGCCATAAAGGTGGTTAAAGCGTCGGGCGATATCACGCGCCAGCTCAACATGAGGGGTCTGATCTGAACCGACAGGTACCAGCCCGGCCCGATAAGCCAGTACATCGGCACTTTGCAGCAACGGATAACCCAAGACACCGTAGGTCGCCGTGTCTTTTTCGCGGTGATGCTCGATGAATTCTTTGTAGGCTGGTGCACGTTCTAACCAGGACACAGGCGCAATCATCGACAGGAGCAAATGAAGTTCAGCCTGTTCCGGCACACGGCTCTGGATAAACAGGTTGGCCGCACCGGGGTTCACCCCGCAGGCCAGCCAGTCCACCACCATATCCCAGGTAGAGGAAGCAACCTGACTGGTGTCGTCAAACCCGGTGGTCAACGCATGCCAGTCGGCAACAAAAAAGAAACACTCGTATTCGTGCTGCAGCCGCACCCAATTACGCAGAACACCGTGATAATGACCAAGATGTACTGGGCCGGAGGGGCGGATACCAGAAACCACCCGCCTCTGCGGGTCAACCGTGCTCAATACGGCGTCCTCTTTTCAAAACTGTAGGGCCAGTGTACTCCAGCCCTGACGCAATTTCCTGTTTTCACACCAGACCAGCAATGCCTACCGCTTCGCGCACTGCAGCCAGTGTCGGGCGGCTGATTTCACGCGCTTTGGCCGCGCCTTTCTGCAGCTCAGCTTCGATGTCTGCCGGACGTGACAACAGATCTTCATAACGCTCGCGCGCTTCTGCGATTTCTTCATTAATCAGTACAAACAGCTTTTTCTTGGCATCGCCCCAGCCGATACCGTCGGCAAAGGCCTGGCGCATTTCCGCGGTCTGTTCAGCGTTGGCAAAGGCCTTCCAGATCTGGAACACGGTTGAAGTATCCGGGTCTTTAGCTTCCCCGGGCTCCAGCAAATTGGTTTTGATCTTGTTGATGTGCTTTTGCAGCTTTTTCTCAGGCAAAAACAGCGGAATGGTGTTGCCGTAGCTTTTGCTCATTTTACGGCCATCCAGCCCCTGCAATACCGCCACATCATCATCCACCTGATAATCGGGCAACGTCAGCAGTGGCTGTTTTTTGCAGTAGATGTGATTGAAACGCTGGGCCATGTCGCGTGCCATTTCAACGTGCTGAATCTGGTCTTTACCGACCGGCACTTTGTGCGCCCCAAACATCAGAATATCGGCAGCCATCAGCACGGGGTAGCTGAACAGTCCCATGGTAATCGCTTTGTCGGCATCTTCACCGTCTTCCAGGTTAGCGTCGACGGCGGCTTTGTAGGCATGGGCACGGTTCATCAAACCTTTGGCACAGATGCAGTTCAGAACCCAGGTCAGTTCGGCAATTTCTGGAATATCCGACTGGCGATAGAACACCGCATTGTCGGTATCGAGACCCAACGCTAACCAGGTGGCAGCAATCTCTTTGCCCGATTGATGAACGGCTTTGGGGTCCTGACACTTAATCAGGGCGTGAAAATCGGCAAGAAAATAGAACGACTCGTTGTTGGTATCACGACTGGCTTCAATCGCCGGACGAATGGCACCGACATAGTTGCCGAGATGAGGAGTACCGGTGGTGGTAATTCCGGTGAGAACACGCTGTTTGGACATGACAGAACCCGTTTACATCCGCTGATTCGTAAAGGGCGCCATCATAGCGTTTTTCACCGGGCAGGCACAGACGCCTGCCTGCCCGAAATCGCAGAAAAGGTGCTCAGGCAAATGCGCTGGCGTCGCCAACGCCCTGACGTGTTACTTCTGGCGTCTCATCCGTCATATCAATGACCGTCGTCGCCTCGAATCCACAAAAGCCACCATCAATCACCAGATCCAGCGAGTGCTCAAGTTGATCCCGAATATCGTACGGATCAGATAGCGGCAGGTCTTCACCGGGCAAAATCAAGGAGCTGGTCATCAGGGGTTCGCCCATCTCCTCCAGCAACGCCATCGCAATGCGGTTGTCTGGCACCCGGATACCGATGGTGCGCTTTTTCGGGTTCATCAGCAGGCGCGGTACGTCACGTGTGCCCGGCAGAATGAAAGTAAAGGCGCCCGGCGTATGTGCTTTTAACAGGCGAAACATGCTGTTATCGACCTTGGCGTATACCGATAATTCGGAAAAATCGCGGCATAGCAACGTGAAGTTATGCTTTGGGCCTAATTGGCGCAGGCGCATGACTTTCTCCGTGGCGTTTTTATCGCCAATACGGCACGCCAGCGCATAGGCACAGTCGGTAGGAATGACCGCAAGTCCGCCACTGCGCAGAATATCGGCGGCTTGTTTGATCAGGCGAGCCTGAGGGTTATCTGGATGTATCTGAAAAAACTGACTCACAACATACCTTCTGTCATTAACCTCGCCTGTATCAACTTACAGACGCCCAAGCATCCCACACAGGGGGAATGTCCTTGGGAAAATCGGGCATCACACCCAGATCCAGCCCGAAACGATTCGGGCCATGAAAATCACTGCCACAGGAGCCCATCAACTCAAGGTCTCGCGCAAGTTGCGCCATCTGCCCGCGTTGATTGCTGTCCATCATGCCATAGGCAACTTCGAGCCCCTGCCCACCGGCATCGATAAAGTCCGCCATACAGGCACGCAACTTAGTACGCGTCATTTTGTACAGATGCGCATGGGCCATCACAGCCACGCCACCGGCCTCAGTAATCCATCGCACCGCGTCGGCCAGCTCAGGCCAACTGGTTTTAACATCCCCCGGTTTGCCAGCGCCCAGATACTTGGTGAATGCTGCCTGCATGGACGGCACCCAACCCTGATCAACTAAGTAGCGGGCAAAGTGCGGACGGCCTAATGCATCGCTGTCGGCGTATTCGCGAACCGCATCCAGATTGATCGTCTGTTGCAGCTTTTTACCAACACGTTGAGCAATCAGCTCGGAGCGTTTCGCACGAGCTTCCGTCTGCACGCGCTCGGCCTCGATCATGGCCGGCGAGTCTACGTCCATATTGAGTCCGACAATATGAATCGTCACCCCACCCCAGACGCACGACAGTTCGATGCCACTGATTAACTCAATGCCGCATTTTTCCGCCTCCGCACGAGCGTCACGGAACCCTGCCAAGGTGTCGTGGTCTGTAATCGCCAAGGTTTTAATACCACGTTCGGCCGCACGCTGTACCAGAGCAACGGGCGACAAGGCACCATCGGAGGCCGTGGTATGGCAGTGGAGATCGATGCTTGAGTTCACAATGGACGCCCTGAATGGCTTACGACATAATGCCTTTCATTGTAAATGGACTGGCACGCCATAGCGAATCAAGTTCTACCTTGCCAGATACCAACAACCAAAGACGGTCTATCTGTGCAGTACGTCCTGCTCATTAACCGCTGTATCGCGAGCGCTGCATCTTGAGAGGTGCAGTAAGCGCTGTAGCGTAAGACAGTCAGCCGTCGAAAGAATTCCAACGCGATGCCCAACGCAGCGCACGAGCCAGTACTAAGGAGCCCAATTCATGTGGTACGCCATTATCAGTGAAGACATCGAAAACAGTTTGCCACTGCGCAAAGAAGCCCGCCCGGCACATCTGGAACGACTGAATGCACTGAAAGACGAAGGCCGCCTATTGATCGCTGGCCCACATCCTGCCATTGACAGTGATGACCCGGGCGCGGCCGGGTTTACCGGCAGTTTGGTGGTCGCTGAATTCCCTTCACTTGATGCGGCTCAGACCTGGGCCGATGCTGACCCTTACGTCGCGGCGGGTGTGTACGCTGACGTGACCGTCAAACCCTTCAAAAAAGTACTGCCGTAATCTGGAGCCAGATCCATGCAAAAGCCTTTAATCGTGACCCTGCTGCTGTTGCTGATGAGTGCCGGTGCGTACGCCGAAAAGCGCTACGTGACCGACAAGCTGTTTATTCAGATGCGCTCCGGGGCCTCTAACGAGTATCGGATTATTAAAGTCCTGCAAAGTGGCGAACATCTGATTTATCTCGGCGAAGACGGTGACTTCACCCAAGTGCGTACCAGCAAAGGTACTGAAGGCTGGGTACGTACCCAGTATCTGGTCAACGAACCCATTGCCCGCGAAAAACTGATTCTTGCTAATCGTGAACTCGATAACCTCAAAGCCGAGCTGAGCACCGCAAAATCACAGCGCGATGAGTTGCAAAAAGAACTGGAAGAAAGCCGCAGCGAACGCGCGGCAACCAGCCGCAACAATAGCGACCTGGAGCGCGAGCTGGAACGCATCCGCACCGTATCTGAAAACGCACTGGCACTCGACGAAAAAGCACGCTCCTTGACGTTAAAAAACCAGGAACTGGAACTGCAGGTCGGTAAACTCTCAGCAGAGAATCAGGAACTACAAAGCGATAAGAGCCTGGCGTATCTGGTGTACGGCGGTGGTCTGGTCTTTGGCGGCGTCATCGCTGGCCTGATTTTGCCGGGTTTACGTGGTCGTCGCAGCAACAGCGGCTGGGCCTGATTATTCATTCGTGATCGACAAAGGATTTACTATGCGAACTTTATTGACTAGCAGCCTGACACTGGCGGCCTTGTTATTTTCCAGCCTCGTTTTTTCAAGCAATGCGCTGGCGGAGCCTGTGTATGTTGCACTGAACACCAACAAAGGGGTGATCGAACTGGAGCTCAATCCCGAAGCTGCCCCGATCAGTGTCGAGAACTTCGTCAAATACGTCGAAGAAAAGCACTACGACGGCACCGTGTTTCACCGCGTGATCAAAAACTTCATGATTCAAGCGGGTGGGTTTGATATCGACATGAACCGCAAAGCAACGCGCGCGGCGATCAAAAATGAAGCGAAAAACGGACTAAACAACGCCCGCGGTACCATCGCCATGGCGCGTACTGGCGTTGTCGACAGTGCCACCAGCCAGTTTTTTATTAACGTAAAAGACAACCGCTTTCTCGATCATGGCGTGCGTGACTTCGGCTACGCCGTCTTCGGACGCGTGACTCAGGGAATGGACGTGGTCGATAGTATCGCCGCCGTGGCAACCGGTGCCCGCGATGTGCCGCGAGACCCAATCATCATCCACAGCGCCGCAGTGATTGATAAGACCAGCGCCGAAACAACGTCATTGGTCGACTGACGCTAGCTCCCCCCTAGAGCGGGACGATAGATCAGAACGATAGACCGGAAAGCTAGACCGTAGCGGTTAACGTACCAACACCGCTTCCCGGTCTCACTGAATAGTCCTAGCGCTCTACTGCCGATGGTTCGATTACATCAACCACGCCAATAACAGTGGCAGGCTGACGAACGACAAAAACGTCGACATCACCACCAGCCCAGCCACGGCCTCGGGCTGACGCTGGTAACGCACCGCAAATAAATAATTAAACACCGCCACGGGCATCGAGCTTTGAATCAGCACGACCGCCCTCGCCACCCCATCCAGTTGCAACCAATGCGTCACGGCCAGAGCGGCGACCAGCCCACCCAATATTCTCACCAGGCTGTAAATCAGCGCGTGACTCCAACCGGTTATTTTCAGGCTATACAGCGACACGCCCAAAGTAATCAGCATCAAAGGAATGGTCATACCACCAATCAATGAAATCGCATCCTGTGCGAACGCGGGCAAACGCCAACCACTGGCCACCAGCAGCACCGACAAGCCAATGGCGTACATGATGGGCATCAGGGCAATGCCCTTTAAGCCACCGGCATCACGACCACCTGCCAGTAGAATGCCGACCGGAAAGTGCGCCACCGATAGCATCATAAAAAACGCCAGTGCCAATGCCAGCCCCTGTTCACCAAACGCCAGCATGCAAATCGGCAGCCCCATGTTACCGACGTTAGGAAACAGAAAGGAGGGTAAATAAGTGCGAACGTCATCGCCCATCAATCGAGGCAAGAGTATCCCGGGCACGATCATGAGCACAGTGACCAAGACACAGGCCAGCGCCGTTTGCGCAAAAATGCCCGGATCGATGTCCACCTGCCCCAGCACGGACAACATCAGACAGGGGGCACCGATATTCAGCACCAATTGAGAAATAAATCCGCTGTCGTACGGCGTGCGCGTATGCGCCCACCACGCGCCGATTACGGCACAGAGCACGACAGGAAACAGGACAACAGCGATTTCAGATAACATGGGCGCAGTATACGCGTGGCGTTCTATTTTTTCTCAAGCCTCGCTCTTATTCATTTTCTGAATCGTCGCTCTCGTTCCTGTTGCTGATGCCCTCTTACCGATTGGGTTTATCGCCCAGCTTGCTTAAAATGACGATCACGAATATTGCGGACCCGAACAGTGACCAAGCGCTCTCATCCTGAACATCAGCCTCACTCGACAGCACCCGACGGTGAACGTCGGACGATTCAGGCGCCTGAGCTTACCTGGAATGACCAAGGGCTCCCCATTGCCGATGCCTTTGATGATCCCTATTTTTCGGTTGAAAATGGCCTGGAAGAAACTCGCTACGTATTTCTGAAAAATAACGGTTTGCCGGAACGCTTTCATCACGGCAGCGGCCCCTTCCGCATTATTGAAACTGGCTTTGGTACGGGCCTCAACTTTCTCGCCACTTGGCAAGCGTTTCGACAAACATCGAACTCATCACGCTGGCTGCACTTTACCAGCGTCGAAAAGTTTCCATTAACCCGCGAGCAGCTCACAAAAGCACTGGCACTCTGGCCCGAGCTGGCTGACCTCAGCCAGAAATTAATAGAACGCTACCCGCCAGCCACACCGGGGTTTCACATACTGAGCTGGCCGGAAGAACGTGTCACACTCACCCTGATTTTTGCCGATGTACACGACGCTTTTCCGGAGCTACATGGCCCAGTCGATGCCTGGTATCTTGATGGCTTTGCGCCGTCTAAAAACCCGGCCATGTGGTCCGATGAACTATTTACAGAAATCCGCCGTATCAGCCGCAACCCACAGCCTGATCGTATCCCGACCGTTGCGACCTTTACTGC
>JAYYHP010000127.1:0-5428 GCA_036148335.1 Pseudomonadota bacterium | reverse complement strand
TTTTGATGCAACCTCTTCACCCACTTCATCCGACAGTTCGGCGATCCAGGCTTTGAATTCCATATCGCGGAAAAGGGTGAGCAGAGTTTCCTGATCTGGCTCGGTGCTTTTTATTTCAGTCAGACCTTGTTCAAGTTCGACGTCGCACTTAATGGTCGCGAGTTCTTTCGACAGGAAGGCCTGATCTTTGTGTTCTTCGAGTTTTGGCGCGAGGGTTTTTGCACCACGGAAGCTCAGCTCTTTGACCTTATCCAAGTTGGCGTAAATATCTTCAAGTGAGCCTAAACCGGCAACCAGGCCGACCGCGGTTTTTTCACCAACTTTGGGCACGCCGGGAATGTTATCGACTTTGTCGCCCATAAGTGCGAGGTAGTCGATGATGTGTTCTGGCGGTACGCCGAATTTTTCGTTTACGCCCGCGACGTCCATAAAGACGTCGTTCATGGTGTTAATCAGGGATACGTGTTCGTTCACCAGCTGGGCCATGTCTTTATCGCCGGTGGAGACGATCACATCCTGTTTGTGCTCTAACGCCTGTGCGGCGAGGGTGCCGATCACGTCATCGGCTTCAACGCCGTCGATAATTAACAGCGGCAGGCCCATAGCGCGGATGATGTTATGGATCGGTTCGATCTGTTCGCGCAGCTCGTCGGGCATCGGCGGGCGGTGGGCTTTATATTCCGGGTAGATGTCGTTGCGGAAGGTTTTGCCTTTGGCATCGAAAATCACGATGACCTGAGATTCCGGGTAGTCTTTGCCAAGGCGCTTCACCATGCTGATCACGCCCTTGATGGCGTTGGTGTGCAGCCCTTTGGAGTTGGTCAGCATCGGAATCGCGTGAAATGCGCGGAACAGATACGACGATCCGTCGACAAGAATTACAGGTTTTGTTGTCTCAGACATCTTGTTTGGCCCTGAAGTCGAAGAAGCTCTAGAAGGAATACTGACGCTGGCAGTGCCCCTCAGGTACACTGATACGAACGACGTTTATTGGACGGGAAGTCTATCATGAAGATGCCAAAAACTCTGGCCGTCGGCCTGATCTCTGCGGTTCTCTCCGCTGTAGTCTCCGCGAGTGCGCTGGCCGCCGAACCTGCCGGTGAAACGGTGACCATCCGCAACGACGGTGATAACACCTATTACGAGTTTCGAGTAAACGGCGAAGTGGTCGAAATTAAGGTGCAACCGAAAGTCGGCCCGGCGTATTACCTGACCCCAGCTCAGAGCGAGAAAGAAGAGTTCGAGCGTACAGATTCTCCCAATATGCGCGTCCCCAAGTGGGTGCTCTTTCGTTGGTAATCTGACCTCCTATGGCGGTTTATACCTCTCTCACAGCGGCAGAGCTTACTGATCTTCTGTCGCGGTACGATGTTGGTGAGCTGGTGGCACTTACGCCCATCAGCGCGGGCATCGAGAATTCCAATTATGCAGTGACTACCTCACAGGGTGAGTATGTACTCACTCTGTTTGAGCATCATGCGCCGGACGAAGTGCGAAACTTTGTTCGCCTGGCCCGCCATCTTGGGTCGAAAGATCTGTGTGTGCCAAGCCCGGTGGAAGATGCTTCGGGCGCTTGGCTGCACAGCCTGAAAAACAAACCAACGATTCTTTGTCAGCGTTTTGCCGGGTCTCATCCAGATCAGTTATCGGAGCAGCAATGTGAGGCTATCGGTCGCGAACTTGCGGAGTTTCATCTGGCTTCCTGTGATCTGCCTGATCCGCGCCATGATGAGCGCGGCTATGACTGGTGGCAGAGTATAGCGCCGGAACTGTCGACTGATCTGGACGCCAGCGACAAGGCGCTGCTAACCGACGAGTTGGCATTTCAGCAAGCTCAGCGAGCTCAGTGGTGTCAGTTGCCCCATGGTTGGATTCACGCGGATCTGTTTCATGACAACGCGCTCTTTGATGGCGATGAGCTGACCGCGATCCTTGATCTCTACAACGCCTGCGAAGGTGCCTGGCTGTATGACCTGGCGATTGTTGCCAACGACTGGTGTGCTTCTGATGACAGTGGTCTGGGTGATAGTGGCCTCGATCCAAAGCGCTTCGAGGCGCTCGTCATTGGATATCAAAGTGTCCGCCCGCTGTCGGAGTTTGAGGCTGGCATGTGGAATACGGTGTTGCGTGGAGCGGCATTGCGTTTCTGGTTGAGTCGTTTGTTGGCAACACGCATCGCGGCGCAGCGTGGAGAGCGTTTGCCTGCCAGCAAGCAGCCGCAGGAGTACCGTGATCGCTTGCTCTGGCATCGTGCTCAGGCGGGTGAGCCTTACTAACCTTACTTACTTGAGGGCAGACGCTTCATCAGTTCATAGCCCTCACGAATCTGGGCACGAAAGGTGTCCACCGACATATCGTCCAGTTGCTTAATCATCCAACGGCAATAGCGGCTGGGGTCCTGTACATTCAACGCGCTGATTTTCCGTTCGGCCTGGCGTTTCAGTGATCGGCGGATCTGCTGCAGTTCTTCCGGTGATTTATTGATGCCGGGGTCGTTGCGATATTCACTCACCAATGGCGCCATGGCCTCATCGACCTTGTGCTGGTATTGCTTGTAACTGCTGAGCAGGTGGGTTTGGAGGTTTGGGTCTTGTGTCAGGCAGTAATCGATAAGCGGCTGGGTAGATTGCAGTTGTGCGTCGGCGATGACTTCTATCAGGCTGTTGGGCAGGCGTTGCGCATTACCCTGAGATTCTGAAACCGCTTCTCCATGCGCGGGGAGCACGGCGATCAGAGCAATCAATAGCGCGGGCAGTAGGCTAGCGGTCACGACGTCAGGTCCTTCTCATGACTGGGGTCGCTCCGATAGGGTTAGCCGAGCGAGGTTGCGTGATGGTGATTGAGCAAGCAGGGCCGCACTGAACAGTCAGATACGTTCCCGCAGCTTTGTCCCAAGATAGCTGGACTCCAGCACGATTTCAAAGCGTCGGTCTCCGGGAGTGCCGCGACGGCCGCGGCGTAACTCGCGATTGGCATCGGCCTGCTGCTGGCTGATGGTGACCGATTCCGGGATATCGACCACGCCATCTAAGTGCTGGCACAGCGTCTGATACGCCGCCGAGATCTGACTGAAGACATCGCCAGAGGATGGATTACGATCTGGGTGGAATGCCTGCGCCAAACGCTGATAAGCACTGCGCACAGCCGCTTTGGAGCTGCCTTCCGGCAGGCCCAGCAGTTGGTAGCATTGGCGTATCGACATCGTCATAAAGTAACCAGACTCGTAATATCAAACAGGTGTTCAATTATCGGTTGCTTAGGCGGCGCTGTATATGGCGCTTTATGACTACCTTACGACAGAAAAGACAGGCCGTGCTGGTCAGTCAGTCACATTCCTTAACAAAGAGTTACAAACTTATCTCAGTGGGCCAGTCGCCAGCAAGCGTCAAGGAGGGCCACATGACGGCTGGCGAGGCTGAATTCTGCATCACTGACAGGGCATAGTGACTGCCATGTGGTGCGCAATTCCTCAGGCAATGCGCTGGCCACGGCTGCGTAATCTAACGCCGGGTGGGCCAATGCCGCGTATTCCCAGTCCAGCAACCAGAGGCGCTGCGGCGTTGCTTGGCTTTTTAGCGAGGCGTCTGCTTTGAGCCAGTTGGCCAAGAGCGGGTCGAGGTGGCAAACACGCTGGTGGTTGCCAGGCATGGCGGGTAACTCAGCCAGATCCGCCTCCAGGGCTTGCTTGCGCTGCAGAGTCTGTTGAGGTGCTGTCGTCTCCGACACATGGGCCAGGTAGTGCGCACAGGCCGCTCGTGTGTCGCAAACGGGCGTGTCGGCTGGCGCTGGCATCTTGTGCACTTGAGCGAGCATCTCAGCCATAATGGGCAGGTCGCTTGCTTGTAACCGGCGCTCGGCTAACGAGTGTCCGGGAATGTAGGGCCGCACCAGATAGCTGTGATCAGGAGCCCAATACAAGGCTTTGGGTGTCAGGCCCAGTTGTGCGGCCTGCTGGTGCAGGGCTTGTTCGGTGGGGCGATGCAGATTCAGGGAGGCGGCGGGATTATTGAGTCGCAGCAGTAAGGTTTGGTTGCCGCAGGACAGCAACACATTGTGATTGGTCAGGCCGCCCGGCAAACGACGGATGATCGAGGGCTTGTCGGTCAGCCCCCAGTCCCGGTAATCATTCAGGCAGTCGGCCAGCGTACGGCTCACACCTGTGCGCCCGATATCGACGTGCTGTCGCTATCGTTAGTATCTCGATAGGCGCTGAGCCACATAAAGAATCCGCCAACGGCCAGTACCACATAGAGGGCCATGAGTACGGCGGTCAGGTACAGGCCGCGATCGATGTACAGGTAAATAGCGACGGCATCAATCACCACCCAATACAGCCAGTTTTCCAATACCTTGCGGGTGACCATCCAGGTGGTCAGTACGGCGCCCCAGGTGGTGAAGGAATCAAGGTATGGCAGTGCGGCAGAAGTATTGTTAGTCAGCAGCCAACCACTGATCAGGCTGATGCCGACGACGCCGCCAATGGCGAGTGAGTGCTTCTTCAGGCACCAGCGTTGTACTGGCAGGTCAGGCTTATTGCCAGCGCCGTTGCGCCAGGCCATCCAACCGTACACTGCCATGGCGAGGTAATACACATTGAGCGCCGATTCCATTACCAGCGATACGTCGAAGAACAACCAGCTGAAAATGGCCGTACTGCCAAAGGCCGCGTACCAACACCACTGGCTCTGACGCATGGCCAGTACCAGATAGGCAACGCCCAACACGACTGCAGCGGTTTCCCAGTGGCTCATGGTCTGCGCGTATTCAATGGCGCCTGAAATAATGGTGTCGAGCATACGTTTTCCTCACGGTCCTCGCGGCACAGTTGGTGTCATGGCCCCGAAGGGCAATTGCTCAGCGGGCATCTGCGCCACGGATGGCGCAGCTGAGCATACAGGGATGTACTTGCTGCGTCCCGCAGAGCGGCTGCGCTTCGGGAGGTCCCTGCATTTCATCGTGAATGGCGACTTAACCGTGGGGCTTCAGCGCCGGATCTAGATTCACGCCGATAAATTTACAGACAAAAATCGCTTTGCCGTAGGTTTCCCAGCTCAGCTTCATTTCATCACGCAGGGAATTCATCACCAGGTCGTGATCACCAAACACCTGAGTGCTCATGGTGTTGGTGACGACGGTCAGGCCGTTGATGGCATTCAGGCGATCGATAAAACTTTTGATCGCCGGGATGTAGTCGTCGGCGAGCGGGTATTTGCTGATTTCTACCGAGATTTCCATACAAGGTCTCCGGATGAAAGGTAGGCGTCGTTAAGGGGCACGATGCGCCCCCGACATTAAGGCAGTCACAGGTGCGCAATGCGCACCCTGTATATGCAAGTCGGGTGGGCATGGCCCACCGTAACCTCATCAGAAGTAGAGCTTGCCTTCGAGGCCAAAGGTCAGCGGCTCGCCGTATTGGTAGTAAGGCTCT
>JAYYHP010000126.1:0-12985 GCA_036148335.1 Pseudomonadota bacterium | reverse complement strand
GCCAGACGACGAGGAGCAGCAAAGGCTACTACGTCGCCAAAGTTCAGGTTGGCGTCTTTCAGGCCTTGGGTAATCCCCGAGGTGAAGGCGTCAGACAGGGTTTTCAGTGCCTTTGGCGGCAGCTCTTCGGTACCCAGTTCAACTAAGAAATCTTTCGTAGACATTACTTCTTCTCCTCAGCAGCCGCTTCTTTGGCTTCGCGTTCAGCCTTCTGTGCTTCATAACGTGCGAGTACATCGGCACGGTTGGCTTCTTCCGCCAGCGGGAAGCCTTTTTCAGCACGGCTGTCGAAGTACGCCTGAGCTACAGCACGAGCCAGGGTACGGACGCGGAGGATGTAACCCTGACGCTCGGTCACCGAGATGGCGCCGCGGGCATCCAGCAGGTTAAAGGTGTGAGACGCTTTCAGTACCTGCTCGTACGCAGGCAGAGGCAGGTTCGCTTCGATTAAGCGCAGAGCGTCTTTTTCGTACTGGTTGAACGCGGTGAACAGGAAGTCCACGTCAGCGTGTTCAAAGTTGTACGCCGACTGTTCTACTTCGTTCTGGTGGAAGACGTCGCCGTAGGTTACGGCTTTGCCGTCTGGGCCGTAGGTCCAGACCAGATCGTAAACAGAGTCCACTTCCTGCAGGTACATGGCGATACGCTCAAGACCGTAAGTGATTTCACCAGTCACCGGGAAGCATTCCAGGCCGCCCACTTGCTGGAAGTAAGTGAACTGAGTCACTTCCATGCCGTTCAGCCAGACTTCCCAGCCCAGACCCCAGGCGCCCAGTGTTGGCGATTCCCAGTTGTCTTCTACGAAACGGATGTCGTGAACAAGCGTATCGATACCCATGGCACGCAGAGACTCAAGGTAGAGCTCCTGAATGTTCACCGGGTTTGGCTTCATTACTACCTGAAACTGGTAGTAGTGCTGCAGACGGTTCGGGTTTTCACCATAACGGCCATCGGTCGGGCGGCGGCTTGGCTGAACATAGGCAGACGCCCAGTTCTCAGGGCCAATAGCACGCAGAAAGGTAGCGGTGTGGAAGGTACCGGCACCGACTTCCATATCGAGCGGTTGATTGATCACACAGCCCTGCTCGGACCAGTATTCCTGCAGGGCGGCAATCAGGCCCTGGAAGGTTTTGATGTTATGGCGGCTCTCACTCACGGTGATAATTCCTGTGGTTTGCACGTGGTCGTGCATGATTCGCGAATTCAAAGACAGGCGATTATAGCAGTGGCGGCGCGGGATAACAGGGGGCAGGCGGTGACAGGTGGGTTGGCTGCTGGGTGCACAAATGAAAAAGGGGCCGAAGCCCCTGTTTTCTTGTCAGCGGCGTCATCAAATTGGGCCGCGTTATCGTACCGAGTTAGCTGGCTAACCAGGCATTCAGCGTTTGCAGATCACCTTCGTTCAGGGTGCCTGCGTAGTATTTCAGCGTCAGCAGATTGATGATGTAGTCGTAACGGGCATTGGCGTAATCACGCTCGGCCCGGTACAGATTCTGTTGCGCGTCCAGTACTTCAACAATGTTCCGGGTACCTACTTTATAACCGGTCTGAGTTGCATCCAGTGCCGAGCGCGCTGAACGGATCGACTGCTGGCGTGCGTTGATGTTCAGGACATCGTTTTTCACCTGCAGGTACAGGCTGCGGATGTTCTGGCGCAGAGTACGACGCTGATTTTCTAACTGATAATCGGCCGCTGCGTAGGTCAGGGCGGCTTGTTTCGTCTGTGCGTACAGAGAGCCGCCGGCGAGCAGCGGGACTGAGATAGACACACCGTATGACGTGGTCGCCAGAGCGACGGGCTGCTCGGTAATACCGGTGGCGCGGTCACCGTCTTCGTAGCTGGCAAACAGCTCTACCGTAGGCAGGTGTTGAGCGCGCGCGGCATTGCGTTGCAGGCGTGCGGCTTCCAGCTGCGCTTCGACCATGCGCAGGCCCGGGAATTTATCGATACCAGAGGCAACCCATTCGTCGGCGCTGTTAGGCGTTGGGTCTTTCATCTCAGCGTTGGCTTTCAATGCACTGATTTCGCTGATGGCCTGACCCGTCAGCTGCTCCAGTGCTTCGTACTGAATCTGACGGTTGGCACGCTGGCCCAGCAGGCTGGCATAACTCAGGTCGTAAGCGGCCTGAGCCTGATGCACGTCGGTGATGGCGGTTAAGCCCACGTCGTAGCGTTGTTTGGTTTGCTCCAATGAGCGCTGTACCGCTTTCAATTCAGCGTTCGCGGTCGAGAGATTGTCTTCGGCGCGGAGGATATTGAAGTAGGCTTCAGCGGTACGCAGCAGCAACTGTTGCTCGGCCATCTGCAGCTCGTAGGTGCCATTGCTGTTGCCGGCTCGAGCGGCCTGATAGTTGTACCAGTTATTAAGATTAAACAGTGATAAACCGGCTTCTATGGTCAGGGTGCCCAGCTCGTATTCGGAGATAGCGCCTTCGAGCCCTTCGATGTCGAACTCAACATTGGTGTGCGTGTACGAGGCCTGTGCCTGAGGCAACAAGGCGCCGCGGGCGATCATCACGTTGTATGCATCGGCTTCACGGCTGGCACGGGCAGCGGCGATTTCTGGGTCGTTGCTGGCGGCCAGGTCGTAGACCGTACTCAGATCAGCCGCGAGAACGACGCCCGGTAACAACAGCGCTGATGTGAGGGTGAGCAATGTTTTCATAAAATGCCTTTCTTAATGAAGGTACTGAAATTAAGCTTTTTGAGTCTATCAGAAAAAATCACCCCCACATGGGCAGATTTGTTGCACTGAGGTGAACACTCAGTACTGTGCAGCAGCGATTTAAATCATTTCAATATTCTTATCTAGATATATAGAAGGGTCAAGTATGACGAGGTTGCCTACGCCCATGGGGCAGGAAGATGTCAGGATTGAACGTCGTGAAGAGGTCTACCGAGGTTTCTTCCAGATGGAAAAACTCACCTTGTCGCATCGTCGGTTCGACGGCCAATGGATGGGGCCCTTTACCCGGGAGTTGTTTGAGCGGGGCGAGGCGGTGTGTGTGCTGCTGTACGACCCACACCGCGATGCCGTGGTGTTAACCGAGCAGTTTCGCGTGGGGGCGCTGGAAGACGCTCGCTCCCCTTGGTTGCTCGAGCTGGTGGCCGGCATGGTCGAGCCGGGAGAAACCGGCGAAGACGTGGCCCGGCGTGAATCGCAGGAAGAATCGGGCTGTGTACCAACTACTCTGATCCCCGTGTGTGATTACTGGGTGTCGCCAGGCGGCACCAATGAAAAAGTACGCATTTATTGTGGCCTGGTTGACAGCGACGGCGTGGGCGGGGTTCATGGTCTGGCTGAGGAACACGAAGATATTCGAGTGGTCGTACTCAGCGCCGAAGAGGCCTGGCAGGCGCTGGAAGCGGGGCACCTGAATAACGCCGCGACCATCATTGCGCTGCAGTGGCTCAAACTGCATCATGCGCGCCTGCGTCAGGACTGACAGGTGGTGCCGCAGCGGCGACCCGCAGCCAATGACCAGCGTCGCTGCTATGGTGTGGTTTTGATCTCAATGTGAGGGAGAGTCTTTTGCGTCGACAACGCTATGTACCCGATCTGCAGGAAATGGCGGCGGTAGCCGAAGCCAATTACCTGCGTTTTCTGCGCCTGCTGCCGGATACCGACGCTGGTGGCGAACGTGTGTTTGCGATCACCGATGCCGGTGACCAGAGCGCCCGGGTACGTATTCGCATTGAAGAAGTTCAGCCTTACACCACCATGCTGACCGTGCGTCAGGAAGGGGTGAGTCCGGAGTTTGTGACGCCACCCTCGATGCACGTGCGCCTCTATCACGATGCCAGCATGGCGGAAGTTCTGAGCTATCAGAACCAGCATCGCTTTGAAGGCCGCTACCAGTACCCCAACCCCCAGATGCGTTTACCCGACGAGAAAATCCAGCTGAATAAGTTTCTGGCTGACTGGCTGGAGCATTGCTTGAAGCATGGTCGGGTTGAGCGATCGTTTAGTTTTTCACCGACCTTTTGATCGCCACAAAGTGGCCCGATTGAAATCAAAATAGTGCTTGCAATCCAGATTGGCACGAATCTACAGATATGTGATGGGTTTCCGGAAGCCCAATTGCCGAGCGTCTACTATATAGTCTCGTCCCGATAAGAATAAGACCGAGGCAGGCGTGTACCAACTTAACTCTGAAGAGACATTACGGCTCGTCCAGGTGACCGACACTCACCTCTTCAGTGACGTGGAGGGGAAACTGCTCGGCGTCCCAACGTACGACAGCATGACGGCCGTCATTGACCAACTGAAGCGTTTCTCATTTGTCAGCGACGCCATGTTGGTGACGGGCGACCTGTCACAGGACGGCAGCGAGCAGTCCTACCGCCACCTGCATGAGGCATTGGCGCCGTTTGATCAGCCGGTATTCTGGCTGGCAGGCAACCACGATGATCCTCGTAATCTGGCCAAAGTCGGTGGCGAGTCTGAACACCTGCATCGTGTGATCCGCAGCGCCCACTGGCAAGTGGTGATGTTGAATTCTCAGGTCGAGGGCGCGGTGTTCGGGCAATTGGCCGACAGCGAACTGGCCTTCCTCGAAGAAGCCCTGAGTGATGCGCCTGAGTTGCACACTCTGATTTGTCTGCACCACCACCCGATCCCGATGAACAGTCGCTGGATGGACACCATTGGCCTGCGCAATCGCCATGAATTCATGGAATTGCTGGCACGCCATGACAACGCCCGCGCCGTATTGTGGGGGCACGTGCACCAGAGCTGCGATGGCTTTGTGAATGGCGTGCGTCTGATGGCGACTCCGTCGACGTGTGTGCAATTCGAACCACAAACCACCGATTTCAGTCTGGACACGGTGGCTCCCGGTTTCCGTTGGCTGGAATTACACGCCGATGGCAGCATCAACACGGGCGTTGAACGCCTGGAAGACGTATCCTTCGAAGTCGACCGGACACAAACAGGATACTGATCATGCAGATCCCGCTGTCCGTGCAGGGCAGTGGTTGCCTGTATCTGCACGGCTTTCTTAGCTCCCCCGCCTCTGAAAAAGCGCAGCAGATGCTGGCGCTGTTTGATGCTCATCCCGAGTTGGGTGAGATTCGCGCTCCTTTTATTCACTTTGATCCACAAGACGCCGTCGCCCTGGCCGAGGCAGAATTGCTATCGCTCAAGCAACGCCGTGAGCGTGTGTGGATTGTTGGCAGTTCGCTCGGTGGCTTTTACGCGACTTATCTTGCGGAAAAACATCAGGTGCCGGCAGTACTGATTAACCCGGCGGTGCGTCCGTTTGAGCTGTTCCGCCATTATCTGGGTGAACATACTCACTACCATACGGGTGAGACCTATCTGCTGGAGGCGCATCATCTGACGCAGCTGGAAGCCCTGAACACAGCGGCGATTACTTCGCCAGAGCAACTGTTGCTACTGTTACAGACCGCCGATGAAACGCTGGATTACCGCCACGCTGCCGAGCTATACCGGGCCTGTCCGGCATGGCTGGAGGGCGGTGGTGATCATAGCTTTCAGCGTTTTATGGCACGCATTCCGGAAATCCTGGGCCATCTTTCGAGGTGCTGGACGCGCTGATCGGTTCAGCGAGTGCACAACCTTTTTGGCGTCGGTATACTGCGTGGCATCTCTGCAACCAGCGCGATGACAGGGGAATCAATGTCAAAGCAATACACGGCTTCTTCTATTGAAGTGCTCAGTGGTCTCGACCCGGTGCGCAAGCGCCCGGGGATGTACACCGATACCACGCGTCCAAACCACCTGGCACAGGAAGTCATCGATAACTCGGTGGACGAGGCCTTAGCCGGACACGCCAGCAAAATTGAAGTCACGTTGCACGGCGACGGCTCAATGACGGTGCTGGATGATGGTCGTGGTATGCCGACCGACATCCACCCAGAGCATGGCATTTCGGGCGTTGAACTGATTCTCACCCAGCTGCATGCGGGCGGCAAGTTCTCTAACGATAACTACCAATTCTCCGGCGGTCTGCACGGGGTGGGCGTGTCGGTGGTGAACGCTCTGTCACAAGTGGTTGAAGTGACCATCTGGCGCGACGGTCAGGTGCAGCGCATTGGTTTTAAAGACGGCTACAAAGCCCTCGACCTGCAAGTGGTGGACACCTGCGGTAAAAAACGGACCGGAACCAGCGTTCGTTTCCTGCCAGACCCACAGTATTTTGATTCCGCTAAATTCTCAGTTGCCCGCCTCAAGCACAACCTGCGCGCGAAAGCCGTATTGTGCCCGGGCCTGCGTATCAAATTTAATGCCCCGAACGCTGAAGACAGCGCTGAGTGGTATTACGAAGACGGCCTGAAAGACTACCTGAAAGTGTCGACCACAGGCTGGGAGTGCGTCCCGGCTGAGCCATTTACTGGCTCCATGACAGGCGAAACCGAAGGCGTGGACTGGGCGGTGCAGTGGCTGCCAGAAGGCGGCGATCTGGTTCAGGAAAGCTACGTTAACCTGATCCCAACGGCTCAGGGCGGTACCCATGTGAATGGTTTCCGCTCTGGCCTGCTCGATGCGCTGCGTGAGTTTTGTGAATTCCGCAATCTGTTGCCGCGTGGCATCAAGCTGACGCCTGATGATCTCTGGGATCGCTGTGCGTATGTGCTGTCAGCCAAGCTTGCCGACCCCCAATTTGCGGGTCAGACCAAAGAGCGTCTGTCGTCTCGTGAAGCCTCGGCATTCACCTCAGGTGTGGTGAAGGATGCCTTTGCGCTCTGGTTGAATGAAAACGTGGCCGATGCCGAGCGTCTGGCCGAGCTGGCGATTTCCAGTGCCCAGTCGCGGTTGCGCAAATCCAAGAAAGTTGCCCGTAAAAAGATTACTCAAGGTCCGGCACTGCCGGGCAAACTGGCCGACTGTACCGGTCAGGACAGTGAACGTACCGAACTCTTTCTGGTGGAAGGGGACTCGGCGGGTGGTTCTGCCAAACAGGCCCGTGATCGTGAGTTTCAAGCCATCATGCCGCTGCGCGGTAAGATTCTGAACACCTGGGAGGTGGACTCCAGCGAGATCCTTGCCTCACAGGAAGTCCACGACATTGCAGTCGCGCTGGGTATTGATCCGAACAACGACGACCTCTCGGGATTACGCTACGGCAAAATCTGCATTTTGGCCGATGCTGACTCGGACGGCCTGCACATTGCCACCTTGTTGTGTGCCTTGTTTGTGCGTCATTTCCGCAAATTAGTTACGGACGGTCACGTGTACGTGGCCATGCCACCGCTCTACCGGATCGACATTGGCAAAGACGTGTATTACGCCTTGGACGAAGCCGAGAAACAGGGCGTTCTGGAACGCATTAAAGCCGAGAAAAAGCGCGGTAAGATTAATGTTCAGCGCTTTAAAGGTTTGGGTGAGATGAACCCCATGCAGTTGCGCGAAACCACGATGGACCCGAACACCCGTCGTCTGGTGCAGCTGTCGCTGGAGCCGGGTGACGGCACCAACGAAATGATGGACATGCTGCTGGCGAAAAAGCGCGCCAGCGATCGTAAGGAATGGCTGGAAACCAACGGCAACGAGGTTGACCTGGTCTGAACTGGCTAAGTCGCGGCGCGCTTGGCGCCGCTTTGTTTACCAGCCTGCCTGCGATGGCAGCCGACGGTGTGGTCATGGACTCCTCGGGCGAGGTGGTGCTGGCGATGCTGCTGTTTGCGCTGATCTCTGTACTGACCTTTGTGTTGTTGGTGCAGCAGCGTCAGCGTCGACAACGCAGTGACCGTCGTCTGCATGAACACCTGACACTGGTGGCGCGCTTGTTTGAAGCGCAGCCGGGCATGGTGTTTTACAAAGACCGACGCGGTGTTTACCGCCTGTGCAACGCCCTGGGCTGTCAGTTTCTGGGGCGCCCGTGCACGGATATCGAAGGCAAAGTAGACGCGGATTTCTTTGATCAGGTGACTGCCGTGAACCTGCGTCAGCACGATCAGGAAGCCATTGACCGTCGCTCGGCGACGACCTTGGACGAGTGGTTAACCGGGCCGGATGGCAAGCCGGTACTGCTGGAAGTGCAACGTCAGCCGCTGTTCGATGACGACGGTCTGTGCATCGGTGTACTGCTGAGTGGTCGTGATGTTACCGAGTCCCGCCAGCAGCAACAGGAGCTGGAGTATCAGGCGCGGCATGATTTGCTGACGGGGCTGGCGAACCGCTTCCTGCTGCATGAGCAGCTGAACTTTGCCTTGCAGATGGCACGTCGCAATGACGATTCGGTGGCGGTGCTGTTTATCGATCTGGATCGTTTCCGCGATATCAACGACACCCTCGGCCATACGCTCGGGGATATGCTGCTGCGCGATGTGGCGCACCGGTTGCGCAACAATTTGCGCGATAGCGATATTTGCGCACGCCTCAGTGGCGATGAATTTGTGGTGGTGCTGACTCAGGCCAGCGCCGATTACGTTGCCCACAAGTGCGAACAGCTGCTGGATGAGTTATCGCGTCCGTACCAGTTGCAGGGGCACTTGTTGTCGATGAACGCCAGTGCCGGCATCGCCATTGCGCCAGAGCACGGCAACAACGCCGACATTCTATTGGTTCACGCCGATGCCGCATTGCATCAGGCCAAGCTGCTGGGGCGTAATCGCAGTTGCCTGTACACGCAGGAACTGACGGTCACGCGCAACCATCAGCAATTGCTGGAAGCGGACTTGCGGGTGGCGGTAGAAAACGAAGAGTTCCGGCTCGAATATCAAGGCCAGTTTCGCCCCGGGGAGTTGCTTCCCCGCCGCGTTGAAACTCTGATACGCTGGCCGCACGAATTACGCGGATTGGTATCGCCGCACGAGTTTATCCCGCTGGCGGAAACCAGTGGCCTGATCAAGGAATTGGGCCTGTGGGTGATCCGCCGTGCATGTGAGCAGTTTTTGCAGTGGCGCGCGCAGGGGTTGGCGCTGGAAAAAATTGCGGTGAATGTCTCGGCTATTCAGATCAATGCGCAGTTTGCCAATGCCGTCGCTGAGGTATTGGAAACACTGAACTTTGAACCCTCATGGCTCGAACTTGAGGTCACAGAATCGCTGATGATGTCGGGCATGACTGAGATTAATGCCCAGATTGAGCGTCTGCGTCAGTTGGGCGTTGAGTTCTCGATTGATGATTTTGGTACCGGGTATTCGTCACTGAGCAAGCTCAAAGAAATGCCCGTCAGCGTGCTTAAGATTGACCGCTCGTTTGTGCGTAATGTGCATGAACAGGCAAACGATTACGAAATTGCCCGAGCGATTGTGGCCATGGCGCGCAGCCTGGGCATTGCCGTGGTGGCAGAAGGCGTTGAGAACGCCGAGCAAGGACAAACCCTGACACAGCTCGGATGCGAGTGGATGCAGGGATATTTTTACGGTCGTCCGGTGAGTGGTGAGGATTTCAGCCAGCTCTATGGTCCGGGCGATGGACAGGATCAACCAACAGCGACCTGAGACTATGTCGGATCAGATCAGTTATACCGATGACGGCGTTGAACGCCAGTCACTGAAAGATTACACCGAGAGTGCGTACCTGAATTATTCCATGTACGTGATTCTCGACCGCGCCCTGCCGCATGTCGGCGACGGCATGAAGCCTGTGCAGCGCCGCATCGTCTACGCGATGAGTGAGCTGGGGCTGAAATCGACCGCCAAATACAAAAAGTCGGCCCGTACCGTGGGTGACGTGCTGGGTAAGTATCATCCGCACGGCGACAGTGCTTGTTACGAAGCCATGGTGTTAATGGCGCAGCCGTTTTCTTACCGTTATCCCCTGATCGATGGTCAGGGTAACTGGGGCGCGCCGGACGATCCGAAGTCCTTCGCCGCCATGCGTTATACCGAAGCCAAGCTGTCGCCATTTGCCGACGTGCTCCTCAGTGAGCTGGGTCAGGGCACGGTGGACTGGCAGCCGAACTTTGATGGCACCATGGACGAGCCATGCACTTTGCCAGCGCGTCTGCCTACCGTGATGTTAAACGGCACCACCGGTATTGCCGTGGGTATGGCCACCGATATTCCACCGCACAACGTGCGTGAAATCACCAGTGCCTGTATCCGCTTGTTAGACGAGCCGAAGGCTGACATCGACGCCTTGTGCGAGCACGTGATGGCGCCGGACTTCCCGACCGAAGCAGAGATCATTACCCCGCGTGAGGATCTGAAAAAGCTGTATCGCACGGGTAAGGGCAGCGTCAAAATGCGCGCGGTGTACACCATTGAAGATGGCGACATCGTGATCACAGCGCTGCCGCATCAGGTCTCCGGCGCGAAGATTCTTGAGCAGATTGCTGCACAAATGCAGGCCAAGAAACTGCCGTTGGTCACTGACTTACGCGATGAGTCGGATCACGAAAACCCAACGCGACTGGTCGTGGTGCCTAAGTCCAACCGGGTGGACACCGCGGCGGTGATGGCGCACCTGTTTGCGACCACCGACCTTGAGAAAAACTATCGCGTTAATATGAACGTGATTGGTCTCGACGGCCGTCCTCAGGTCAAAGACCTGAAAACCATGCTGTCGGAATGGTTGGAATACCGTACCGGCACGGTACGTCGTCGCTTGCAGTTCCGCCTCGATAAAGTGCTTGCCCGCCTGCACATCCTCGAAGGCTTGCTGGTGGCCTTCCTCAATATCGATGAAGTGATCGACATCATCCGTACCGAAGACAAGCCAAAGGTTGTCTTAATGGAACGCTTCGGTATTTCCGATATTCAGGCCGAAGCCATTCTGGAGTTAAAACTCCGCCATCTCGCCAAGCTGGAAGAAATGAAAATCCGTGGCGAGCAGGATGAGCTGGAAAAAGAGCGCGACATGCTCGAGAAGACGCTGGGCTCTGAGCGTCGTCTGAAAACCCTGATCAAGAAAGAACTCACCGCCGACGCCGAGCAGTACGGTGATGAGCGTCGCTCGCCGGTGGTAACCCGTGCCGAAGCAAAAGCCTTCAGTGAAACCGAGCTGCTGTCTGCTGACCCAGTGACCGTGGTGCTGTCTCAGAAAGGTTGGGTACGTGCCGCCAAAGGCCACGACATTGATGGTGCGAATCTCAGCTACAAAGCTGGGGACAGCTTCCTGACCTCGGCCAAAGGCAAGTCGAATCAGAATGCCATCTTCCTGGACAACACCGGGCGCGCATACAGTCTGGCGGCACACACCTTGCCGTCGGCACGCGGGCAGGGAGAACCGCTGACCGGGAAACTTAACCCGGCGTCGGGCAGTCTGTTCCAGCATGCGCTGATGGGCAAAGACGATGAGCAGTACCTGATGACCACCGATGCAGGTTACGGCTTTATCGCCACGCTGGGTGACATGCAGAGTAAAAACAAAGCGGGTAAAGCGCTTGTGACCGTGCCGGACAACGCCCGCCTGTTGCCACCGACGCCCATCATTGAGCCAGAGAAGTGCTGGATTGCCGCCATCAGTAATGAAGGCCGTATGCTGGTCTTCCCGGCGGCGGACGTGCCGCAGATGGCACGGGGTAAAGGCAACAAAATGATCAACATTAACACGGCCCGAGCAGCGGCTCGTGAAGAGTTAATGGTGGCTACGCTGGTCTTCAAGGAAGGGGATACGCTGCTGATTCATGCGGGTAAGCGTCACCTGAAGATGAAGTTCTCAGACCTTGAGCACTATCAGGGTGAACGTGGTCGACGCGGTAACAAACTACCGCGCGGTTTCCAGAATGTGGATGCGATGGAAATCAGTTGAGCAAAGCCTTTGGATAATTAATCCAACGTTCAATATACTGTGGCCAAATTTACCAAGCTAGGGAGAGCACGGTGGCCACAGTTCGTCCTTCGTTTCTTGTCTTACTTCTTTTCTTTCCGTTTCTCGTAAACGCTACGACAACCGAGTTTGTTGATTTTTCGGTGGTTGCATCGGTGTCCAATTCAGGCACTGAATTGAGCGTAAGCTCCTCTGCTATCGGTCTGGAATTCTCTCGTGCAGGGAACTCTCAATGTCCTGACAGCGATTCTGATTTATGCGTTATCGACCCAATCGAAGCCACAACGTTCTCAGATAATGTTCTCACCAGTGAGCGTGGCGCGAAGTATTCGTTTGGTCTGGGCTGGCATCAGAAAAGTGACGAGATTTCAGTGAACGGCTTACCGGCCATGAATCGTCATGAAGCGATCTACTTTAACGACAGATTCTGGGTTTACCCGCCATCGGGACAAATCTGGTCATCGACTGACGGTGTGAACTGGCTGAATGAAGGTGCACAGCCGGAGATTGGCCGCTACATGGCTGAACTGGTGGAATTTAACGGTCGCCTGTTTCTCATTGCTGGCAGTGGTGCGTCGTCCAACGAAGACGATGTCTGGGTATCGGACAATGGCTATCAGTGGGAATTACTTATTGATGGTGCGCCATTTGGCGGCCGATATGGCCATGCCGTCACTGTTTTTGATGATCGCCTCTGGCTGGTCGGTGGCCGCAGCGGCTCCTACCCTGGCAGCCCCGTGAATGATGTCTGGTCAAGTGTCGACGGTGTTAACTGGGTACTGGAAAATTCGGCTCCGGGATTCAGTGCCCGACTGGGCCATACCTTACGCGTCTTCAATAACCAGTTGTTCCTGGTTGCTGGTGTAGATACGGAATACGGTGGCTTTTCCGACGTCTGGTCGAGCACCGATGGCGTTGACTGGGTACAGCAAACGCCGGACGCAGGCTTCAGTGGGCGTTCGCGGCACGAGTCCGTTGTTTATGATGGTCGCCTCTGGGTGGTCGGTGGCGATGAGGGATTTCCGGTATGTGATGTCTGGTCTTCTGAGAATGGCGCAGACTGGGTTCGTGAGACAGAAGATACCGGAAGCTTCAGCTGCGCACGCCAACGTATCGTTCAGAAAGGCGGCGGGGCTTTCTACTCCATTGGTGGGCAGCGGGCTGATCGTCACAATACCGGGGGTGTCTGGTATTCCTGGGATCTGGTCAGCTGGACTCAGCGCACACGTGATAATCACTTTACTCCACGCTCAGGCCACGCCCTTGTTGCGTTTGCGGATCGCCTCTGGGTGATTGGCGGT
>JAYYHP010000125.1:0-3443 GCA_036148335.1 Pseudomonadota bacterium | reverse complement strand
GCACAAATGAGCCGATGGCTTTTACAACATTATCCCAGGCAAGATCACCCAACAGAGGATCATCCTGCTCCGGGAAAGCATTCAGAAACAAGCGTTGATAGGTTTCATCCGCCTGCACCGTCATGATGATCTGCTCAAAATTGCTCTCATCAATGCCGTGCTCAATCGGGTTGTCACCAAACAGCGGCAGCATGATCTGCTGTTCTATGGTGGCCAGTGCCGGATTACCCCACGTCAGATTATTGAAGTAGGCACTGTTGGTCAGCGATTGACTGTTGCGGGGATGAACCTCTCCTGTGGCACCGGCAGGACGTTGAATGCCATCGCTGAACGCTTTGCTTTGGTGGTGGCAACTGGCGCAGCTGATTTCACCATTAACGGACAGGCGGGCATCGTAGAAAAGATGGCGACCAAGCTGAAACTTGGCCTCAGTCATCGGGTTATCTTCGGGCTCGACCGGCAAGGGAATCGATGCGGGCAGGCGCCAGTCAAACTCCGACTCACGCGCTCCTTCGTCATCCACCATCGTCTGGCTCTCAAGCTGACAGCCGCTCAGACAGAATGCCAACGAAGCGATCAGAAAAACGCTCCGCAGATAGCCAAACTGTCCCCTTGTTAGCATTACTGCAGTGCGGTGGCGCATCGCCCACCGCCCAATCATGCTTGTCATAAGGCAGGAAGTTACTCCGCTGAGGGCGCAGATTGGGGAACGGCTTCGAGCGAGAATACGCTCTGGGTTGGCGCTGTATTGCCACCCCAGCTCAGACCCAGATTAGCAAACACGCCTTCGCACTCCGGGTCAGTAGGGCCAGACATGCAACCCGGAGCCCCGCCCTTATCCTGCGCGACGCTGACACCGTCCACCAGCTTGGCGTAAACAATGCCGACCTGAACCGACTCTGATTCAAGCGATTCCGAGTCCAGATTTTCTAGCTCAAAAGCACCGAGCGCCAGCGTGATCACAGGGCGATTTTCATTCGTGCACGCTTCCGGCTCTGTGCCGTTTTCCAATTCAGAGGCCGTCACTGGGCAACCGGTACTGCCGATGTGCGCGTTCCAACGAGACCCCAAACGCCCTGCGTCTGCCGGGTCGGTCCAACCACCCACGGGCATCACATCAAAACTCGCAAATTTGTAGCCATTCTGCCAATTCCAGCCAGCACCGGAGGCACGTCCTGGGTTGCGCAGTGGTTCTGCGGCATCCGACTGGCTGGCATGATTGAGATCAAACGGCACACCCAGGGTAAAACGCAATGCAGATACGGTCACGCCCTCTGGCACCGTACCGGAGACCATTGCCCGATCATTGAAGTTAGGGTTGTCTTCTGCACCCGACTCGCAGCCAACGGTATTGCGTAAATCCAACTGCACAACACGATCATTCTGGGCCGGGCTATCGCCACTCAGTGTGTCCAGCGTCAGATCGATTTCCATACCTTCGTCCGTAACAAGTTTGAAATCGTGGGCGTACAGGCGTAAGTCAGCAAAAGTAACCGTCGTGCCATCGGCACCCACACTCTGGAATTCAGTACCGCAGGTCGCCGCTTCACCATCCACCTGCGCAGCAAAAGGAATGCTTAAGGAAATGCTTCGCGCGCCTTCAATTTCCGTCGACGAATCAGCGCCACCACAGGCTGATAACATCGCCGTTGAGGCGACCACCGTGCTGAACAGCACAGACTTGAGAAGTGACGGTTTAGATGACAGTGGCTTATGTGACAGTGGCGTAGATGACGATGCTATAAGTCGTGGAATGGTAGTAATGAATGGCGCGGTGACGTGTGGCGTCGAGCGGGTCATGAGTGTGTCCTCGAAGGCGTTCTTAAGAGCGTTCTTGAGTGCGATCTAAAGTCGCAAACCGGACACACATTTTATCGCAGCATGACAGAGCGCAGATGCGACACATTGTCACAGGCCCCTGAACAGACCTCACCGTTCAGAAATACACAAACTAAAACAGACTTAACTGATGTTCGCTGACTTGGGGAAAACGCCCACCAATGCCAAGCAAACGCACGGGTTTGTCCTCGCGCTGCAACGCCTGCGAGAGCAAGCGCGCAAAGCCCTCGGGAGTCGCCGTCTCCTGAATATCCGCCAGTGTCGTCTGAGTGAAATCCGCAAATTTCACTTTCACAAAAGGCGCTAAGGCTTGGGGGGCCCATGGCGTTCGACTTACCCGCTCCTGCCAGCGCTCATATAAAGCTGGCACCTCGGCCAGACACTCATCCGTACGGGTTTTGTCCTGTGCGTAGGTACGCTCAACGCTTACGGATTTACGCTCACGTTCCAATGTCAGGGGGCGTGAATCCAGACCGCGGCAACGTTGATACAGGTGTACCCCAGAACGACCAAAACGACGTACTAACTCATTCAACTCCCAGGCGCGGGCATGCTCGCAGGTCTCAATACCGAGCGACGCCAACCGGGTCTGAAAGGCCGGGCCAATGCCCGGTATTTTTGCCACGGGCAGTGCGCTGACAAAACCGTCGACGTCTTGCGGGGCGATCATGGTCTGGCCATCGGGTTTATTCCAATCACTGGCCACTTTCGCCAGAAATTTATTCGGGGCGCCGCCCACTGAGACGGTAATGCCTAATTCCGTGCGCACCCGATCGCGAATGGCCTGCGCCGTCTCTGATGCCGATTGCCCCGGCTCCAACTCGAGATAAGCCTCATCCACCGACACCTGCTCAACGACCGAGGAGTACTCCCGCAGTATCGCCATGAGCGCCTCCGATACCGAGCGATAAAGCGCCATGCGCCCGCTCAACAACACCAGATCCGGACATAAGCGCCGAGCTGTGGCCGTCGCCATGGCCGAACGCACGCCGTATTCTCGTGCCACGTAATTACAGGTCGCAATCACTCCGCGTCGATCCGACTCGCCGCCGATGGCCAGTGGTTGAGACGCTAATTCCGGTCGCTCACGCATCTCTACTGCGGCAAAAAAACAATCACAATCGATGTGCAGCACTTTGCGCGAATGACCAGCGGTCTTAGCGCTAGTGTCTGTGGCTATCCCAGTGACTGGGTCTGTAGCTATCCCAGTGACAGGGTGAGTAGCACCAGTCGCTGCTGTCTGTATCGCTTCGGCCATAGGATTACCTCTTTCGCGTCGGCGTTTAAGTCGAGCGTGCCGTGTTATCAATGAGGCAGCTCATCGATGCTGCTCAATGCTGTGCTGCACGCACATACTGTATATATAACCACTGTATATTTGACCATGCAATTTCGCAAGACGCATCGACTGACATTACGATCCAGTTTGCAGTCGTGCCGTTAGGTGGTTAGTCTGATTTCACGCTGAACGAAGTATCCCGTTGGATGTTCATATCTCTTACCGGAAGAAGGAATCGTCTTATGTCGCGCAACCCTCACGCTCCTCATCTCACGACTGATATGCCCTACGGGGCTCGAGCTGCATCAAAAAAACTTAAGCCATT
>JAYYHP010000124.1:0-2075 GCA_036148335.1 Pseudomonadota bacterium | reverse complement strand
GGGCTTTAAACTCGACCGCGATATTGCGCCGGGTGAGTGTGTCATCATGACTGAAGACGGCCAGTTGTTCACCGAACAATGTGCCGATAATACGGAACTAAAGCCGTGTATTTTCGAGCACGTTTATTTTGCTCGTCCGGATTCCATTATCGATGGCATCGCCGTATACAAAGCACGCCTGCGTATGGGTGAAAAACTCGCCGATAAGATCATGCGTGAACACCCTGATCATGACATCGATGTGGTGATTCCGATTCCGGATACCAGCCGCTCGTCAGCACTGGAACTGGCGAATCATCTGGGAGTGAAGTACCGCGAAGGTTTCATGAAAAACCGCTACATCGGCCGTACCTTCATCATGCCGGGGCAGCAGTTGCGTAAGAAGTCGGTGAAGCAGAAGCTGAACGCACTGGATCTCGAGTTCCGTGGCAAAAATGTGCTCTTGGTAGATGACTCCATCGTTCGTGGTACGACCTGTGAACAGATCATTGAAATGGCCCGTGAAGCAGGCGCCGCGAAGGTGTACTTTGCTTCCGCGGCACCGGCGGTTCGTTATCCGAACGTGTACGGCATTGATATGCCGGCGAAAGAAGAGTTCATTGCTCACGATCGCACCACCGATGAAATCGCCAAAGAAATTGGCGCTGACTGGCTGGTATACCAGGACATCGAGGATCTGGTAGAAGCTTGCCTCGAAGGCGCGACCACAGACGCGAAAGCTTTTGATTGCTCGGTATTTGATGGCAGCTATGTGACGGGTGATATCGACGACGATTACTTCCGTCGCCTGTACGAACTGCGAAATGACGCCAAAAAAGGGCTGACCATCGCAGATAATGAAAACATCGACCTGCATAACCCGAAAGAGGCTTAATCATGGTGAACCGTCCCGACTGGCCAGAGCGTTACCAATCTGATCTGACCGATGCTGCCTTCGATACCCTGGCAGTGCGGGGCGGGTATATGCGTTCGCCGGAAGGCGAGCACAGTGAAGCTATTTTTACGACCAGCAGCTATGTGTTTGCCTCGGCGGCGGAAGCGGCCGAAACCTTTGCCGGTGATCGTGAAGGTAATGTTTATTCGCGCTACACCAATCCAACAGTACGTACCTTTGAAGAGCGTCTGGCGGCGTTAGAAGGTGGCGAGAAATGTGCGGCCACTGCATCGGGCATGGCGGCCATTTACGCGGTGTGTGTGGCGCATCTCGAAGCGGGCGATCATATGATCTGCTCGCGCTCGGTGTTCGGCTCGACCAACGTCTTGTTGGAAAAGTTTCTGCGTAAATTCAATGTCGACATCACCTACGTGGACCTGCTCGACATGGCGTCCTGGCGTAATGCGGTGCAGGACAACACTAAGGTACTGTTCCTGGAGTCTCCGTCGAATCCGGTAATTGAGGTAGCAGACATTCGCGCACTGGCGGCGTTGTCGGAAGAGGCCGGTGCCATGCTGGTAGTGGATAATTGTTTCTGTACACCGGTAGGACAGAATCCACTGGCCTTAGGGGCCGATCTGGTGGTTCATACGGCAACGAAATACATCGATGGTCAGGGGCGCTGCCTGGGCGGTGCGGTCGTTGGCTCTGCTGAGTTAATCGATCCCATCATTGGCGTATTGCGATCTGCCGGACCGACCATGAGTCCGTTCAATGCCTGGGTATTCCTGAAAGGATTAGAGACACTGTCATTGCGCATGCGTGCTCACAGTGACAGTGCTCTGGCCTTGGCGCAATGGCTTCAGGCGCACCCTAAGGTGACACACGTAAACTACGCCGGTTTACCTGAGCATCCACAGCACGAGCTGGCGGCGTCTCAGCAGCGCTTGTTTGGCGGTGTCTTGTCGTTTGAAGTGAATGGTGGTCGTGAGGCAGCCTGGCAGGTGGTTGATGCGACCCGCATGATCTCGATTACTGCCAACCTCGGCGATACCAAAACGACCATTACTCACCCGGCCACCACGACCCATGGTCGTTTGACGGAAGAGCAGCGTCAGGATGCGGGTATCTCACAAGGCCTGGTGCGTATTTCCGTAGGTCTGGAAGACATCGGCGATATTAAGAAAGATCTGGCGCGAGG
>JAYYHP010000123.1:0-11412 GCA_036148335.1 Pseudomonadota bacterium | reverse complement strand
TCTGGATCTTGCGGCGCTGCAGGCGCGCATCGATCAGCAGGCGCTGGCGTCGTTCGAGAAGCAAGAGCGTCAGTGGCGGGTAGAACCGGAGCAGCGTTTCGATACTCCTCAGATACGCAACGCCAGTTACGGCGTCGATGGTGAGGATCTCACTGGAAAAACCCATCACGTCATGGGTTGGCTGTTAGGTGACTCCATCGATCTCGATGCGCAACTTGAAGCTAATCTCATGTCGCAAGTGCTGCTGGATAACAGCGCGTCTCCGTTGCGTCGTGCGCTCGAGTCCTGTGGGCTTGGGGCAGCGCCGTCACCTTTATGTGGTTTGGAAGACTCGAATCGCGAGATGAGCTTTATGTGTGGTGTAGAAGGCAGCGAGCCTGAGCACGCAGAGGCGCTAGAGGCTCTGGTGATCGACACGCTGCAGCAGGTTGCCGACCAAGGCGTTGATCCGGCAATGGTCGAGGCGGCACTGCATCAGCTTGAGCTGCACCAGCGTGAAATCGGTGGCGACCATTACCCTTACGGTTTGCAGTTGATTCTGGCGGCCTTGCCAGCGGCGACGCACTACGGTGACCCAGTCGCGCTACTGAATCTGGAACCGGCGATTGCGCGCTTGCGTGAGAAAGTGAAAGCGCCTGACTTTATACAGAATTCCGTGCGTACCTTGTTGCTCAACAATCCTCACCGAGTGCGCTATACCCTTGCGCCGGACGCTACCCTGAATGATCGCAAACAGAAGGCCGAACAGGCACGACTTGCGGCCATGGCAGAGGCGTTGTCGGAGGCAGATCGCCAACGCATTATCGATCAGGCGGCAGCGCTTGAGGAACGACAGGCGCAAGAAGATGATCCAGAGATTTTGCCGAAAGTGACTCTGGAGGATGTGAAGCCGGAGCTCAGCTATGTAGCACCAACGCGATTGTATTCCATTACCGACGATGTCACTGGGCTGCCCGCAACAGAGTACGTGGCGGGAACGAATGGCTTGGTGTACCAGCAACTCTTGTTGGACCTACCAGCTTTGAATCGCGAACAACTGACCTGGCTGCCGTTCTTCACCCAGGCCTGGACCGAGGTTGGCGCGGCCGGAAATGACTACCTGGTACAGCAGCAACGCCAGACCGAAGTGGTTGGTTCGCTGTCTGCGTACGCCTCCATTAAGGCGCGCCCGGATGACTGCAATGCGCTGGCTGGGTATCTGGTAATGACGGGCAAAGCTCTGTCTGATAAAGCTGCAGACTTTACGTCAATTGCTAAAGAAAGCTGGCAAGTTGCTGATTTTACTGAAGAAAATAGATTAAAAGATCTGCTTCTTCAGGCTCGAGCCCGACGCGAGCAAGGCATGACTGGAAATGGGCATTCACTGGCGATGTCAGCGGCAGCGGCAGGTCTGAATAGCTACGCCAACATGATGGACGAGCTGAGCGGACTACCTCAGGCAGCGCGATTGAAGCAGCGTACTGAGACCTTGAAAGCCACCGGTACCGGCGATCTGCTGGCTGCCATGGCAGACCTTCAAACGACGTTGAACGCAGCACCGGACCACGCCTTGCTCGTGCACGATGAGCCATCAGCGGCGGAGCATCTGACGGCTCTGAAGGCGAATTGGAGCAGTGAATCCTCATTACACATGTCCGGTGACGCGGCGGGACGCGGTGCAGTGGAGTGGCAAGTGGGCACCCCTGCAACCTACTGGATGATTGATTCACAGGTGAACTTCTGTGCCTGGGCGTTGCCGACGGTCACTTCAGATCACGAGGACGCCGCTGCGCTGGCGGTTCTTGGGGGCGTATTGCGTAATGGTTTCTTGCATACAGCCATTCGTGAGAAAGGCGGTGCCTACGGTGCTGGTGCGACTCAAGACAGCACCATGGCCGCATTCAAGTTTTACACCTATCGCGACCCGCGAGTTGAAGGCAGCTTTGATGACTTTGCACGCTCCATCGATTGGGTGTTGAGTATTGAGCACGGTGAACATCTGGTAGAACAAGCCGTTCTTGGGATTATTGGTTCGCTGGACCGTCCGGGGTCTCCTGCAGGCGAGGCAAAACAAGCCTTCCATATGGACAAGACTGGCCGTACGAAAGCGTTGAGACAAGCATTCAGAACCCAATTGCTGAGTGTGCGCTGGAGCGACGTGCAACGGGTGGCCGATCGCTACCTGCGCAATCAAGCCGGACACAAAGCCGTGGTCGCACCGCGAGGCACAGAATCCGTGGCTCTGCGCCTGGGTTTACAGGTTAACGAATACTAATGGGGATGAAGATGTTCTCTTTCCGAGGAGCACGAGTTGCTCCCTTGGCCGCCGTGTTGAGTTTGGCGGTTAGTAGTATGGTTTTATCTACCACGAGCCATGCGAGTGGTAGTCAACAAACGACGAGCCAGCAAACAAGCGAAGCGCTGGAGCGTGTCGCCGCGGCCAATCAACAAAGCGCAGACGTTCAGGCGCGCATTAATGCCCTCGACGATTCGACTCGGGACGCTTACGAGCAAACTCGCCAAACTCTGGCGCGGGCCGATCAGGTAGCGCTATACAACGAGCAGCTGGCAGCCATTATTGCCGACCAGGAACGCGAACTCGAAAGCCTGGCGCTACAGATTGATACCATTGACTCGACCGAACAGGGCATCCTGCCACTGATGCGTCGCATGGTGGATCAACTGCAAATGGACATCGACGCTGGCAGTCCTTTTTTGATCAATGAACGTCTTGCACGTGTGACTCGTCTGGATGCCATGCTATCCCGGGCGGATGTCAGTGTGTCGGAAAAATTCCGTCGCATTCTCGAGGCGCTGCAGATTGAGGTTGATTATGGACGTACAGTTGAGCGCTATCGTGAGCGTGACAACGGGGTTGCCTATGATTACCTGCGAATAGGACGTGTTGCCCTCTATCGAAGTGCATTGGATGGCGGCGACAGCCAAATCTGGCAGGCCGGAAACTGGGTGGCGCTGGATGATAGTTCCGCTAAAGGGCTGGAAGCAGCGCGTCGTATTGCCGATGAAACCTCTGCGCCGGCGTTGATGAAGCTGCCTCTGAGCACGAACCAGGAGGTGCAGCCGTGAACTCTACTTTCTCGCGCCTCTGTGGCACAGCGAAGGCTCGAAGCGCCTTGGCTAAATTAACGACAGGGTGTGTTGTGGCCATTGGTCTGATGGCTCTGGGTTCAACATCTACCCCTGCTTGGGCCTCCACCATTACCGAAAAGGCACAGTCGCTCATTCAGAGTGAACGTGCGTTGGATGCTGCTCGCCTTGCCGCATTCCAGCAGGATGCTCGTCGCCAGCAGTCTTTGCTGAATGAAGCAAAAGAGGCACTCAGTACGCAGGAAGCCCGAGCCGATGATCTGCGCGAAGCATTTGCCGCCAATGAGCAGCGCTTGGCAGAACAGAGTGAGGCGTTGCGACTGCGCACCGGCAACCTAGGCGAGATGTTTGGTGTTGTTCGCCAGGTCGCGGGTGACGTCGACGCCGCCATCTCAGACAGTCTGACTCGCATTGATGGCGCTCCGCTTGCGGCGGATCTCACAGCATTGTCTCAGGCTCGCGAATTGCCGGAGCTTGCTCAGATCGAAGCCCTCTGGCAGACGCTACGGAACGAGGCAGCCAAAGCGGCAGAAATAACGCCGGTTCAAGCACCTGTCATCCTCCCGGATGGTCAAAGTGAAACCACCACCGTTGTGCGTGTCGGCACCTTCAATGTGCTTTCCGCGGACGGCTATTTGCTATGGGACGAGGCCCTGGCAGCACTGCGACCCTTGGCTTCACCTTCAGCGCACCATACGAGCGCAACGAAATTCTTTGAACAGGCGTTGGCGGAGTCGTCCAATGGACTTCAGGTGCTGGCCCTGGACCCATCGCGAGGCACGCTGTTGAATTTGCAATCCGATTCGCCCAACTGGATGGATCGTATTCAGCAGGGCGGCACCGTGGGCTACATCATTATCGTATTGGGAATAATTGGCTTGGTGTTGGCGCTGTGGCGTTTGCTCTACCTTCAGGGCGTAGTGCGAGGCGTGAATAAACAGCTGGCTTCTCCCGCATCGCCAACCGATGACAATCCGCTTGGTCGAGTGCTGGCGGTTGGTCTAGAACATCGCTCAGCCAGTGCTGCGGAACTCGCTGACGCCGATCTGGTAGAGGCGAAAATCGACGAGGCGGTATTGCGTGAACTTCCTGCCATTGAACGAGGCCAATCGCTGATCAAGCTGTTGGCTGGCATTGCGCCGTTACTGGGTCTGCTGGGAACTGTGACAGGCATGATCGCAACCTTTCAGGCGATCACAGTGTATGGATCGGGTGATGCCAAGCTAATGGCAGCGGGCATTTCTCAGGCGTTAATGACGACGGTACTGGGTCTGGTGGTTGCCGTACCTATGCTTCTTCTGCATAGCTGGGTGAGTAGCCGCAGTCGCGCCGTTGTGCAGGTGCTTGACGAACAAGCGGCTGGGATTCTTGCACAGGCGAAGGAAGCCTTGTCTGGTCAGAGCGCGGGCGGTCAGTCGTCCGATGGTGGTCGTTAATATGCTGCAAGAATTTCTTGTGCGTGGCGGCCCGGTTTTATATGCCGTGCTGCTCAGTGCCGTGCTGTTGTGGGCATTAATTGCTCAGAAGCTGTGGTTCTTTTACCGCGAAAGTCGGCTTGTTTCTGAGCAGCTGACGCAACGCTGGCAGTGCCGTACTGACCGGGGCAGCGCTAGCGCGCGTCAGATACGCTCAGCATGGCTCAGTCAGTTCTATGGCCTCGCAACGTCTGGGCTGCCAGGCATTGCGGTGTTGATCGCCATTTGTCCGTTATTGGGCTTGCTGGGTACGGTTACCGGCATGGTGCACGTGTTTGATGTGCTGGCAGTGACCGGCACCGGTAATGCGCGAGCCATGTCTGACGGTATCGCTCAGGCCACCTTGCCGACCATGGCGGGGTTGGTGGTTGCGCTGTCTGGTTTGTATTTTCGCAGTCGCTTTACGCGTCTGGCTTCTCGCCAGCGTCAGGCGCTGGCCGACAGACTGACTTTGGTGGGAGGTGCTCATGGCTAAGCGTCGCGTAACCAATGATGGTCTTGAGGCGGATGTCGACATTACGCCCATGCTCGATATCGTCTTCATCATGCTGATTTTCTTCATTGTGACGACGTCTTTTGTGAAAGAAAGTGGCGTGACCGTGAATCGGCCCAGTGCCTCCACCGCGGAAGCGAAAGAGGGCAGTAATATTCTGTTGGCGATTCGGGCTAACGGTGACATCTGGATTGATAAACGCAATGTCGATGTTCGCGCCGTGCGCGCCAATGTTGAGCGTTTGAGGGCTGAAACACCTGAAGGTGCGGTGGTTATTCAGGCCGATGAATTCGCACCCACCGGGCTGTTGGTAAAAGTGATGGATCAGGTCCGCTTGGCTGGCATCGACAACATTTCCATTGCGGCAACGGGCGATAATTGATGGTGGGTTCGTCAAATAGCCCAGTCGGATTACTGGTGAGTCTGACGGTGGGCGTTGCCGTTGCTTTCGGGCTGTTTCTGGCCATGAGTGTCATGGTAGCGCCACCTGAGGGTGACCTGTCTGAACGTACGCCTCCGGTGGTTGTGGATTTTTCCTCGCGCATTGCTGAGTCAGACACTCAGGCGCGTTCGCGGTCGTTACCGCCGCCACCTCCGGAAGTTCCAAAGCCACCCAGCACTCAAAGTCCCCAATCTCAGGCCGCTCAGGCACCGCAGCCAGTCGCGCCCATGGATTTGTCACGGCTCGCTGGAGAGGTCGAGCTGTCGGGTGTGTTTGGTGGTGGAGACTTTCTTTCTGGTGTCGGTATGGCCGACGCTGAGGTGATGCCCTTGGTACGGCCTCCGGCGGTGTATCCAGAGCGCGCTAAAATACGAAAGATCGAGGGTAAAGTTGTGGCAAGGCTGAGTATTCGTGCAGACGGCACCGTTAGCGATGTCGAAGTCCTGTCTTCTGAGCCAGTTGGCATCTTTGACCGGGCGGCCGTGCGTGCGATGTACCGCTACCGGTTCTCGCCAAAAATGGAAGGGGGCGTCGCTGTTGCCCAGACCGCGACACAAACCGTGGAGTTCCGATTGAAATGAAGTTGAGAACGCTATGGTTATGGTTTTCTTTGGTGGTGTTTGCCTCTGCGGCCCACAGTGCCTCATTGTCGGAGCGCCAGTATCGTGTGATTGAGAAGGCGCAGTCGGCGTTAACTGAAGGTGACTACGATGAAGTCATCGACATCACACAAGACCCCAGTGAAAAATGGGCTGCCGAGCTCGGCAGAGTGCTGGCGTTGCAGATTCGCGCCCAGGCTTTTCAGTTGCTGGATCAGCCAAGCAAGGCACGTGAGGCGCTTCAGCAGGCGTATGACATGAGTCAGGCGGGCGACATATTAGATGATGAGCGGCTATTGTCGCTGGCGACTCAGCTCGCCCAGTTGTATCTACTTGCTGATCAACCACAGCGTGCTCGACAGTCTTTGCTTCCTTTGCTGGAGGGGCGCGAAGATGCCTCGCCGCCGTCGTATATTCTGCTGGCGGTCAGTTATCAGATGGAATCGCGCTGGTCCGATGTATTGCCATGGGTAAAGAAGGCCACCAAGGCTGAGGATGTTCCCGAAAGCTGGTTGTCTCTTCAGGCGGCTGCCGAATTGCAGACTAAAGCCTTTCTTGCTGCGACAAAAACCCTGACACGACTGATCACTCGATCGCCGCAAACGCGATCTTACTGGGTGCAGTTGGCGGGCGCATTTCAGCAGTCCGGCAATGATCAAATGCAATTGGCATCACTGGAAATGGCCCGGCAATATGGCGTACTGACTGATGATTTATCGGTATACCTTGCGGCGGTAGAAGCGGCAGAAGGGGTGCCTGAGCGAGCAGCGCGGTCACTGGCGCAGGTTATGAATAAAACTGCGGTGGGTGATGTTGTGGATAGTGTGACGCCCACACAGTTGGCCGCTTATCATCAACAGGCGCGCGATTGGCGCAGTGCCGTAACCGTGCTGGCAGAGGATGCCACCGCACGCAACGATACTGACGATTACAGTCGTGCTGTTCAGCTGGCTCAAAGTGCTGGCCTGTGCGACCAGACCATCGCATTGTCTCAGACTGAGGGCTTGCTTTCCGGGTCGGCAATGTTGGCGATCGGTCAGTGTTACCTAGAATCATCACCAGACGATGCGCGACCATGGTTTCAACGCGCGCAGTCTTATCCTGAGACGACTGTGGCCGCAGAAAAGTGGCTTGCCTATTGGCAAGCCATGAAACAGGCAGGGCTTATTTAAACTCCGTCCAGATCGGTGCGTGATCGGACGGTTTTTCCATGCCGCGGATGTCGTAGGAAACGCCAGCGTCAGCCACGCGATTGGCCAGAGGTGGTGTCACCAGAATGTGGTCAATACGCAGACCGCGCTTAGGGCTGTCATCAAACCCCTTGGAGCGGTAGTCAAACCAGCTGTATACATCTCTGGTGTCTGGCTGCAGCAAGCGGAAGCTGTCCTGCAGGCCCCAGCCCAATAGCTTGTCGTACCACTCGCGCTCCTCTGGCTGAAAGCTGCATTTGCCGGATTTCAGCCAGCGCTTACGATTAGGCTCACCGATGCCAATATCGGTATCCTCAGGCGAAATATTCATATCGCCCATGATGATCAGGTTGCTGTCTTGAGTGAAGTTTTCCTCCAGATAGCGCATCAGATCGGCATAGAAACGTCGCTTCGCCGGAAACTTCACTTCATGCTGAATACTTTCGCCCTGCGGAAAGTAGCCGTTGATAACGTGCCATTGCTCTCCGTTGAACTCATAAGTGGCATGGATCAAACGCTTCTGGGCGTCGTCGTCATCCCATGGCCATCCTTTCTGCACGGCGACTGGCGCCTGCGTGCTCAGCAGCGCGACGCCGTAGTGGCTTTTCTGACCGAAGTATTCCACGTGATAGCCCAGCGACTCGATGCTCTCGAGCGGGAATTGCTCGTCGTGCACTTTTGTTTCCTGAAGGCCGATGATGTCTGGCGCTAGCTGGTCGCGCAGTGCTTCCAACTGGTGAGGGCGGGCGCGGACGCCATTGATATTAAAGCTGACGACTTTAGGCACGGCTCAAAACTCCTGTGGCACGGTATCGGTGGATGCTTCGTCTGAACGGATAGCTTCCGAGGTGTTGTTCTTAGGTTCACTGTCGACTGGTGGCGTATCTATTACCGGACGTTTTATGTCGGGCTCAACAAACACCCCGAAGACGCCGTCCTGCTCAAGACTCATATGGTGCGCATGGATGCGGCTCATGGTGCCTTTCTGGCAATACAGCAGGTGACGCTTGCTGGTGTCTAGCTCAGATTGGCGCGAGTCCAGCTCGTAAAAGGGAATGGTCAATACCTGGTTGTTTGCCAGTGTGAGTGGGTTATCCGCCGCCTCGGTAGGATGGCGGATATCAATAATGACGTCGGACAGTGAAGGGGTTTCAACGATCGAAACATCTTCGAGGCCAGATTCGGCGTCAGTAATGACCTCATCAATTCGCTGCGTTGTTGCGCGCTTGAGGGCATCGTCCAGTACCGCAAGATCAAACGCTTCTTCCGCTTCTTCCACGCGTTTACGATCGCCAACCGTGGTTGGGTTGACCGAAATCACCCCACAGTATTCGGGCATGTTGGCCGCAAAGCTCTCAGTGCCAATGCGACGGGCAAGGTTAATGATATCCTGCTTATCCATGGCAGCTAGCGGGCGTAAGACCATGTGATCCGATACGCGATCAATGACGGCCAGGTTGGTAATGGTCTGAGAGGCGACCTGCGCGACGGCTTCACCGGTAACCAATGCCGAGATGTGCAGGTTGTCGGCGACTCGTGAGGCGGCACGAAGCATCATGCGTTTCAGTACAACCCCCATTTGGCTGGTTTCTACGTTAGTGAGAATCTCAGTGACGACATCCTCAAACGGCACGGTGACAAATTTCACTCGATGAGATTCGCCGTACGTGCTCCAGAGATAGTGGGCGACCTGCTTCACGCCGATCTCGTGAGCGCTACCGCCAAGATTGAAAAAGCAAAAGTGCGTCTTTAGTCCGCGGCGCGTCACCAGATAGCTGGCCACCGTAGAGTCGAAGCCCCCGGAAATCAGAGAGAGTACCTGGCCCTGGCTGCCCAGGGGGTAGCCGCCGAGTCCCTTGATCTGCTGGCGAACCACGTGGACTTTGTCGTTGCGAAGCTCTACCTGTACGACGATCTCTGGGTCTTTCAGAGACACGCCCGTAGCGTCGGTCTCTTTCAGTAGTCCACCGCCCATATAAATTTCCGCCTGATGGGAGTTGAAGTCGTGCTGACCGGCTCGCTTCACTCTCACGCAGAAGGTCTTGCCCGCAATACGATCGCGGTATTCGTCACGAACCAGCTGGTAGGCATCATCTAATGTGGTGAAAGGGTATTCGCCAATCTCCAGTGCGAATCCGATGCCCGGCGTATGGCTCAGGATTTCAATCGCCTTGCGACGCGACACGTCATCATCATGATTAAGTACAACCACCAGGCTGTCCCAGCGGTTCTGTACATCGGCCGAAAGCAGATGCGAGCGAAACAGAACCTGCAGGTTCTGACGCAGAATCTTGGTCATCTGCTTGCGCGCTGATTTGGATTTGATGGTGATTTCAGGGAAGAGTTTGACGACGAACTTCATAATCGGGGGAGGCGGTGGTGGAAACCGATCATTATAACCAAGCTGGATTACGCCGTCACAGGTCCATTGGCTACCCCATAGCTATATGTCGGCGTCATGAAAAACTGACGGGTGTTCAATACTTTACTGTAGTGGCCACTTTGCGCAGTCAGATGGGTGTCAGGGCGGACAAATAGAGCCATGACCGTTCACAAACCCCGGGAAAACCTTCTACTTTCATAGGGTACTTAATACCTAACTCAGATACTGACGGAGTAGAACGACATGACCAAGCGCATTGCACTCGTAACGGGTGGTACTGGTGGCATAGGATCGGCCATTTGCAAAAAACTCGCTGACGACGGTTATCAGGTGATTGCTGGCTATTATTCGGGCGGCAAGCACGAGAAGGCACAGAAGTTTCAGGAAGACATGGCGAAGGACGGGTATGAGATTGCCCTGGCGTTCGGCAACATCACCGATTGGGATTCGTGTGAAGCCTGTGTGGAAGGCATCAAGAGTGACTTCGGCACAATCGACGTGCTGGTAAACAATGGCGGCATCACTCGCGACTCCACCCTTAAGAAAATGAGTCAGGATCAGTGGGTGGATGTGATCAATACGGATTTGACCTCGGTGTTTTACATGACCCGCATGGTCGTGAACGACATGATCAATCAGGGCTATGGCCGGATTATCAACATCAGCTCGGTCAACGGTGAAAAAGGGCAGTTCGGTCAGGCGAACTATTCTGCGGCTAAGGCGGGCATGCACGGTTTTACCAAGGCCGTTGCTCAGGAAGTGGCCAGCAAAGGCGTGACGGTGAATACCATTTCACCGGGCTACATTGCCACCTCAATGATTATGGAAGTGCCAGAAGAGATTCGCGAGGGCATCCGCAAAGGCATTCCAGTCGGACGTTTTGGTACGCCTGAGGATATCGCACGAGTAGTGAGCTTCCTGGCGCACGAAGACGCAGGCTTTATTACTGGCACCAACGTCTCCGCCAATGGTGGTCAGTATATGCACTGAGTTCCAGTTCTCTTTATAGTGATGATTGTTGTAGCGGGGTGTCAGCTGGCTGGGTAATCCGCTGGACAACTTACAAGTACCGGGCGCCGCACTTTGTGGCGCCCGGTTTTTGTTTTAAGGTCATCGCTCTATCACTAACGACCGTTTCGTCTGTCTTTCGACGTTCGTGATGACTCGGCAAACGCCCTGAAAGCCACTGATAGGCCTATAGCTCTGGCTTCAACTTCTTGTGACGCGCACTCGCATGGCGCTCACGCATTTCTGTATCTATGTATCGATCCGTCGTTGCCATGCTGGCGTGGCCGGCATCTTCCCTGACGTGCTCTTTGGGTCGAAACTTAACGTCTTCTGAGATTCCTGTGTGACGAAGCCAGTGAACGGTTGAGACTCTTAACTCCTGGGCCTCCTCTTCCAGTCCTGTCTTTACCATGCGTTCATAGGCCAGATCGAAGCAGCGCTGTACCAGATAGCGGACCTGCCGGGTGCTGGTGACAGGGCCGCGGCCACGCAACTTAGGCAATAGCGGCGTGTGCTCGGCGACATAAGGCAAGGGCGGCAAGCCCAGATGAGTACGGTAGCGTCGTAATGCCACAAGCATGTCATCCGATACGGTGACCATTCGAGCCTTGTTGCCTTTGCCGACGACTCGCAGCCACCAATGCCCGTCCTGATCTTGCTGGAAATCCCCCATGACTGGTGCTGATCGCTCATCAGCGACCAATTCAGAGATACGCAGATACATGCCGAATAAGC
>JAYYHP010000122.1:0-3601 GCA_036148335.1 Pseudomonadota bacterium | reverse complement strand
GCAAACGGTGTACTGGCAGGTAGCGCGAACGCAGACAGCTTCGATGTCACTGGTGGCGCAATCACCGCTAACGCCATTGAATTCACCAACCTGAACTCAGCCATCAACGCAGGCGAAGGCGCTGGTGATGATGCTGATAGCCTGACCGGTGGTGATACTGAATGGACTCTGACAGGTATCGATAAGCAACTGAACAGCGGGAGCTTCCAGTTCAGCGGTATTGATACGGCAGACCTGAATAGCACTCAGCTGGTAGGTACGGGCAACGCCGATACTTTCGATGTCACTGGTACTAACACCTTGACGGCTGCTGACATCGACTTCACAGAAGTGGCGTCCGTCGACGCAGCCGGTGGCCGTGATACGGTTAATACCAACGGCAACGACGCTTCGTTAATCGAGGTGATGGGAACTGCTGTCACCGATGCACTGACAAGCGTGGGTATTGTATTTACCGCCACTGAAAAGGCCGACCTCGGCGGTGACCTCGGCAATGGAACGCTGAGCGGTAGCTCGGCAGCAGACAGCTTCGACGTCACTGGTGGCGCAATCACCGGTAACGGTATTGAATTCACCAACCTGAACTCTGCCATCAACGCAGGCGAAGGTACCGGTGATGATGCTGATAGCCTGACCGGTGGTGATACTGAATGGACTTTGACGGGAACCGATAAGCAACTGAACAGCGCAAACTTCCAGTTCAGCGGTATCGATACGGCAGACCTGAATAGCACTCAGCTGGTAGGTACGGGCAACGCCGATACCTTCGATGTCACCGGTACAAACGCTCTGAGTGCAGCCGAAATAGCCTTCACTGAAGTGGCGTCAGTCAATGCAGGTGACGGCAGCGATACGGTTAACACTAACGCCGCTACGTTATCGGGTGGGAACTATGCGCTGATTACGCGTGGTATTAACTTTACTGCACTGGAAAACGCTAACCTGAGTAATGGTCAGCTGGCAGGTACAGGCAACGCCGATACCTTCAACGTCACTAGCGCTAACAAACTTAATTCCAACGCAATCAGCTTCACCGAAGTGGGCAGTGTTGATGCTGCCGGCGGCAGCGATACAGTGAATACTGACTTCGCTAGCTTGTCGGGTGAGAGTTATGGGCTGGTTACGCGTGCTATTAATTTTACAGCGCTGGAAAACGCTAACTTGAATGGTGGTCTGCTGGGCGGAACTAGAAACGCAGATACCTTCAACGTCACTGGCGAAAATGAACTTAATTCAAACTCAATCAGCTTCACCGAAGTAGGTAGTGTTAATGCCAACTTCGGCAGCGATGAAGTTAACACCAACGCCGCTACCTTGACCGGTACCGATGGTGAGCTGATTACTCAGAATATTAGCTTTGAAGCTGTTGAAAATGCGAATCTGAGTAGTGGTCAGTTGGTAGGTACCGGCAACGCCGATACCTTCGATGTCACCGGTACAAACGCTCTGACTTCAGCTGAAATCGCCTTCACCCAAGTGGGCAGTGTTAATGCTGCAGGCGGCAGCGATACGGTAAACACCGACAACGCCGAAATGTCAGGTACTGCGTACGAAGTAGATACCCAGGGTATTACATTCGAAGGTGTTGAAAACGTTGCTCTGTCCGGAACTACCTCAGGCACAGTGACCGGCACCGAAAATGGTGACAACTACAGTATTGATGGTAACGAGGCGCTGACTGCAGACTCTATCGCGTTCACAGGCGTAAACACGGTTAATGCCGGCATTGGTGCGGATAACGTTACGACCAATAACAACGATGCCTCACTAGTAGATAGTGTCGTCAAGGCGCTGGCTAGCCTGGGCATTACCTTTAATGAGGTTGAGACGGCTGCACTGGGAACAGGCACTCTGTCGGGCAGTGGTGGCAACGACAGTTTTGAAGTGACAGGAGCAGCGATCACAGGTAATGGTGTCAGCTTCACCAGCCTGAACTCTGCAGTTAATGCAGAAGGTGGCGCTGACTCAGTCATCGTAAATGATGCACTTGCCACATTGAACGGCACAAACGCGCTGAACACAGCGAACTATCAGTTCACCGGCGTAGAGTTAGCGGAGCTGAATAATGGTCAGCTGGTTGGTACCGCTAACGCCGATACCTTCGATGTCACCGGTGCTAACACCCTGACGGCTGCTGACATCTCCTTCATTGAAGTGGCGTCAGTTAATACTGCAGGAGGCAGCGATACGGTGACTACCAACAATGCCGCATTGTCAGGTACTGCGTACGAAGTTGATACCCAAAGTATTACATTCGAAGGTGTTGAAACCGTTGCTCTGTCCGGCGATAGCTCAGGCACAGTGACCGGCACCAATAATGGTGATGAATTCGGAATTAACACCGTCAATGGCGATACAGTCCTGACTGTGGATTCTATTGCGTTCACAGGCGTTACCACGGTTAATGCCGGCGATGGTGCGGATAATGTTACGACCAATAACAACGATGCCTCATTGGTAGATAGTGTCGTCAAGGCTCTGGCTAGCCTGGGCATTACTTTTAATGAGGTTGAGACGGCTGCGCTGGGAACAGGCTCTCTGTCAGGCAGCGATGGCAACGACAGTTTTGAAGTGACAGGAGCAGCGATCACCGGTAATGGTGTTAGCTTCTCGAGTCTGAACTCTGCAATTAATGCAGGCGCGAACGCTGACTCTGTAACCGTTAATGATGTACAGGCCACACTGAACGGCACAAACGCGCTTAACACGGCGAGCTATCAGTTCACCGGCGTAGAGTCCGCGGATCTCAATAGTGGTCAGTTGGTTGGTACCGCTAACGCAGATACCTTCAACGTCACCGGTGCTAACGCCCTGACGGCTGCTGACATCGACTTCACTGAAGTGGCTTCAGTCAATGCAGGTAACGGTGACGATGCCGTTAACACCAACGCTGCTACCCTGACCGGTACCGATGGTGAGCTGACGACTCAGAACATCAGCTTCTCTGCAGTAGAGACCGCAGACCTGGCAAGCGGTGTACTGGAAGGCAGCGCGAACGCAGATCGCTTCGACGTCACTGGTAGCGCTATTACCGGTAATGGCATCGCATTCACTAACCTGGACTCTGCCATTAACGCAGGTGAAGGCACTGGTGATGACGGTGACAGCCTGACCGGTGGAGACACTGCATGGACTCTGACAGGTACCGACAAGCAACTGAACAGCGAGAGCTTCCAGTTCAGCGGTATTGATACTGCTGATCTGAACAGCACTCAGCTGATTGGTACCGGTAACGCTGATACCTTCGATGTCACTGGTACTAACGCCCTGACCGCAGCGGAAATCGCTTTCACAGACGTGGCGTCCGTCAATGCAGCCGGTGGTGATGACACGGTTAATACCAACGGCAACGACGCTTCGTTGATCGAGGTGATGGGAACTGCAGTCACCGATGCATTGACAAGTCTGGGTATCGTATTCACCGCTACAGAGAACGCAGACCTGCACGGTGATTCAGGTAATGGAACGCTGAGCGGCAGTTCTGCAGCAGATAACTTCGTAGTGACTGGTACTGCAATTACCGGTAACGGCGTTGCGTTCACCAACCTGAACTCTGCCATTAACGCGGGTGAGAGTGCAGGTGACGATGCCGACAGCCTGA
>JAYYHP010000121.1:0-2670 GCA_036148335.1 Pseudomonadota bacterium | reverse complement strand
GGATTAACAATGCACTTCTCTAGAAACACCTCAGCAGAGCCAAACGCCTTGGTCGCCTCAGAAATCACCCGCGGGTATTGCTGGCGCAGTTCCTCTGGCGTATCGCAACGACGAATGCCGCGACCGCCGCCACCGGAGGTGGCTTTAATCATGATCGGGTAGCCCACGTCATCGGCCAGCGACAAGGCCTCATCGACGTCGGCCAGATTTCCTTCTGAACCCGGCGTCACCGGCACCCCCGCGGCACGCATGCTGTCCCGGGCTTGTGTCTTGTCTCCCATGCCATGAATTACCTGAGAAGACGGACCAATAAAGGTCACGCCCTTCTCTTCGCACAAACGTGCGAACTCGGCATTTTCCGATAAGAAGCCATACCCGGGATGAATGGCATCACAGCCAGTCTGTACCGCCAGGCTAACAATAGCCACCGGATCGAGGTATCCGCGCAATGGGTCTTCTCCCATGGAGTAGGCCTCATCGGCGCGTTTTACATGTAATCCATAACGGTCGGGCTCGGTATAAATAGCCACGGACCGAATGCCAGCTTCTGCGCACGCGCGCACAATGCGCACGGCAATTTCACCTCGGTTAGCAATCAATACTTTGGTCAACATAGGGCTTTTCCTCGCGTTCGATCCGTGTACCTTACGCGGCCCTATCCAAAAGCAATAATTGATATATTTTCTACAAGGTATAAGTTATTACTTATATTTAATTCGAGTACCCAACATGCCATTAACCGTTCAACGTTTGGCCAGCCGCCTGACGTTTCGCCAGATGCAGGTCTTTCAGGCGGTTTACGATGCACGCAGTTACAGTAAAGCCGGCGACCTGCTCGGCCTGACTCAGCCGGCTGTAAGTAGCCAAATCAAACAGCTGGAACAGGCGCTGGGGAATCCCGTGTTTGAGTACATCGGCCGCACGCTGTACACCACACCCACGGGCGAGCGCCTGATGGCCGCCGTCGGTGTGATCTTCTCTGAGTTGCGCACATTACAAAGTGATCTGGCCGCATTGGAAGGGCGCGTCGCCGGTGAGCTGAAAGTGGTTGCCGTGAGTACGGCACAGTACGTAGTGCCGTATCTGCTTCGGGCGTTTCTGGATCTGAATCCTGATGTGGAGGTAAAACTGCGCGTCGTTAATCGGGCGACGGCACTGGAACGACTCGCCAACAATGCCGATGACCTCGTCATTATGGGTCTGGTCCCTGAAGACCGCGGGCTGTCGTCACTGCCCTTTCTCGACAATGAACTGGTTGCGGTGGCACCGCCGACACACCCGCTGGTGACGATGCCAGAGCAGGATATTTCCGCAGAAACCTTTCTGAATAGCGGCCTGTTGTTGCGGGAGTCTGGCTCGGGCAGTCGCCTGGCCCTCGAAGTATTTTGCCAGACACAGCGTCTGCGTCTGGCACCCGTGATGGAACTCGGTTCAAATGATGGATTAAAGCACGCCGTCATTGCCGGGCTGGGGGTGGCGGTGTTGCCGAAATTGAGTATCTTGCAGGAGCTGACGCTGGGCAGTCTGGTTGCTCTGCCTGTCAGCGGTTTTCCGTTACGACGGTCCTGGTGTGTGGTTTATCCGCAGAATAAACATTTAACACCGGCCGCGAAGGCGTTTCTGGAATACATGGAAAGCAATATGAATGAATTTTCACACTTGTTTGAATCACAGCAGGTCATGGCATGACACGGTTTCCTGCAATCTCGCGCTACTCGCCGCAATACAGGGTTTCTACGCCATGAAGGGTTTCGAGCCGCGTACGCTCGGCTTTTCGTAAACCACGAACCACCAAGGCATAAGCATGATCGACCAGACGCTCTATTTCACTGCGAGGAACATCCCCATCAATAAACACGGTGTTCCAATGGCGTTTATTCATGTGATACCCAGCAATAACACCGTCCCAAACGTCTCTGAGTTGCTGCGCTTGTAGCGGATCGCATTTAAGGTTAATGGCTGCTCGCCCCTGATATTCGAGAATCAGCGCAAACATTTTCCCACCGACTTTAACGACCTGAGCCTGGGGACCAAACGGAAAATCCTCGCGGGCCTCTGGCTTCGATAAACAATACGCCGATATTTCTTCCGTTAGTACAGACGTCATGCTCCCTCCTTGAATACCGAACCATCTGGTAGCAAATTCTGCTCCGCCGAGGACGCGATACGACACCAAATTAAACGCTGGTGCGTCACCACAAATACGCCAGACTTCTGCCAACGCGTGCCGGTAGCGATGCGATTGCGAATGCCTTGGGGCCACAGCCAAATCACGCCTAACAAAGAACGCCATCCCATAAAGTGCCAGGCACTGCTGTAGCCCAAACCGAACGCGCCATGAAGGCGTCGCTCAGCATCGTGATACCAAAGCACCTCACCCACACCACCAATCTGCTGCAGCCAACGCTCGGTCAGGGCCTGGTCACCATGCGTTACCAGACAATACCGCGCATGAGGGTATTCAGCTTGCGCACGTCGCGCGGCTTTGACGTCGCGCTCCGCAAATGGACAGCCGGAATGGCGCACGAAGATCAGAACAAGCGGTAACTCGCTCGACAACACAAGGTGCAACGGCGAGTCGTTCGCAACCACTGACTGAATAGACTCAGGTAATGCGTCTCCCGGATTCAGTTGTCGCTGTAAATGTTGCTGGGGAGGTTTGCTTAAAAA
>JAYYHP010000120.1:0-2017 GCA_036148335.1 Pseudomonadota bacterium | reverse complement strand
AAGAGCTGCCGCCAAAGGCACTGAAAACCCTGTCTGACGCCTTCACCTCGGGGATTACCCAAGGCCTGAAAGACGCCAACCTGAACTTTGGCGACGTAGTAGCCTTTGCTGCTCCTCGTCGTCTGGCAGTACGTATTGCTGGCCTCGAAACCCAGCAGGCAGATCAGGAAGAAACCCTGTACGGCCCGCCAGCCAAGATCGCGTTCGACGCTGACGGCAAGCCAACCAAAGCTGCGGAAGGCTTTGCTTCCCGCGCTGGCGCGAGCGCTGCTGACCTGCAGACCGCACCGGATTCGCACGGCAAAAACGCTGGCAAGCTGATGCTGCAACGCACCATCAAAGGTAAGCAGACCACCGAACTGCTGGGTGATATCGTTCAGACCAGCCTCGACAAGCTGCCAATCCCTAAGCGCATGCGCTGGGGTGCGTCACGCGTTGAATTCGTACGTCCGGTTCAGTGGCTGCTGATGCTGCTCGGCGATGACGTTGTAGACGCTGAAGTACTGGGCCTGAAAGCAGGCAACACCACGCGTGGCCACCGCTTCCACTCAACCGGCGAAATCACCATTGCCTCTCCGGGCGAGTACGAAAGCAAACTGCGTGAAGCTTACGTTATGGCTGACTTCGCAGAGCGCTCTGCCCTGATCAAAGAACAGGTCACTGCCGAAGGCGCAAAACTCGGCGGCGAAGCCGTCATCGACGACGACCTGCTCGACGAAGTAACGGCACTGAACGAGTGGCCAGTGGCGCTGGCTGGCTCCTTCGACGAAGACTTCCTGCGCGTACCGCCAGAAGCACTGGTGTCGTCTATGAAAGAACACCAGAAATACTTCCACGTGATGAAAGACGGCAAACTGCTGCCGAACTTTATTACCGTATCGAACATCGAATCGAAAGATCCGGCGCAGGTGATTTCCGGTAACGAGAAAGTGATCCGCCCACGTCTGGCGGATGCGGCCTTTTTCTGGGATACCGACCGCAAGCAGAAACTGGAAAGCCGTTTCGAGAAGCTCGAAAACGTCGTCTGGGTGAACAAACTCGGTTCGGTTGCAGATAAAGCCCGTCGTATTGGCGCACTGGCAGCCCGCATCGCTGGCGAAACCGGTGGCGACAAAGCACTGGTTGAGCGCGCTGCCCAGCTGTGTAAAAACGACCTTGTGTCCAACATGGTGTTCGAATTCACCGACCTGCAGGGTCTCGCCGGTAAATACTACGCCGAGCACGATGGCGAGCACGCTGATGTTGCCGCCGCCATGGTTGAACAGTACATGCCTGCGTTTGCCGGTGATGAACTGCCAGCCACTGAGACCGGTACTCTGATTGCCCTGGCTGATCGTCTCGACAGCCTGGTTGGTCTGTTTGGTCTGGGTCAGATTCCAACCGGCTCGAAAGACCCGTTCGCACTGCGTCGTGCGTCTCTGGGTGTGCTACGCATTCTGGTTGAGAAAGAGATCAATATCGATCTGGCGACACTGATTGATTACGCGCTGGAAGGTGATTGGAAAACCGCGCCTAAGGCCGATACCAAAGCCACCCTGATCGAATACATGCTGGACCGTTTCAGCGCCTGGTACGCGGATGAGAACATCCCGGCCGGTGTCTTCCAGGCAGTACGTGCTCTGGGCGTAACGAATGCACTGGATGTGAACCGTCGCGTGAAAGCCGTGTTCGAATTCAGCAAGCTCGATGCTGCTGAATCACTGGCTGCAGCGAACAAGCGTGTATCCAACATCCTCGCCAAGAACGGCGGCGATGCGGTGACGGCAGACGTAAACAACGCTCTGCTGGCACAAGCCGAAGAGAAAGCACTGGCTGAACAGGTTGCGGCGAAGCAAGCTGCCGTTGCTCCGCTAATGACCGCTGGCGACTACAGCGCAGCACTGACCGAACTGGCCGGCCTGCGTGAATCCGTCGACGCTTTCTTCGACAACGTTATGGTAATGGCCGACGACGACGCCGTGAAAAACAACCGCCTCGCGCTGCTGAAGCAGCTGCAAGGTCTGTTTATCGGTATCGC
>JAYYHP010000119.1:0-9801 GCA_036148335.1 Pseudomonadota bacterium | reverse complement strand
TGCGCCAGCTAGGGGATGAGCTGCCTTATGAGATGACGGTAGAAATTGAAGAGTTTTCTCACGACGGCCAGCTGATTGAAATCAGCGCGCTGATTCTGGTGGAGCGTCAGTCGCAAAAGCGCATCGTCATTGGCGAAAAAGGCTACCGCATTAAACAGATTGGTATCGAAGCCCGCAAAGACATGGAATCACTGTTTGACTGCAAGGTCATGCTCAATATGTGGGTGAAGGTAAAATCCAACTGGTCGGATGATGAGCGTGCCCTGCGCAGTCTGGGTTACGACGACCGCGAGTGATGAAATCCTGGTGGGTACTCAGACGACAGCCTTTGGGTGAAACCGATTGGCTGTTGGATGTGTTCACCCGCGATGCCGGTATGTTACGAGTGACCTGGCGTCGCCCACCGTCGGCGCCCGACCTGCACTGTGAATATCAAGGCGACTGGGTAGCCACCGATGATCTGCCACGGCTGCGTGGAGTATCAGAAATTCACTCTGACGCCCGTACCGCCCTGACTGGTGACGCTCTGGTCTGTGCTTTATACCTCGATGAGCTACTGCTCAAAATTCTCGGCACTGGGCAAGCCAGCCCAACTCTCTATAAGCTGTATGCTGCGACCTTGCAGGCCCTTGCGGAACAACAACGTCGGGATGTGTGGCTGCGCGTGTTTGAAACCACCGTGTTGCATCAGGCCGGGGTATTGCCGGATTTAACTATGACGGCAGGTGGTGATGCCGTGGAGGACCAAGCCATGTACCAGTACCGACCGGGAGAGGGCATTGTGCGTGCCTCTCAATATACACCCCATCAAGAGACAACCCACGTAGCTCGTGCCTGGAGCGGTCAGCAATTACGGGCACTGATGCAGCAAGACTATCGTTTGCCTGGTGCATTGACCGCCGCTCGCGTTATCCTGCGTAGCATTATTGATGAGCATGTCTCGCAACCATTAATCAGTCCGGAACTGTTGTAAGTCAGTCGCCGGATTTTCCTTTTCTCAGGAGCCGTTATGTCTGCGAACCGAGTATTACTTGGTGTGAATATTGATCACGTTGCCACCTTACGTCAGGCACGTGGAACCCGTTACCCCGATCCGGTTCAGGCGGCGTTTGTGGCCGAGCATGCCGGTGCCGATGGCATCACAGTACATCCTCGCGAAGATGCCCGACATATTCAGGTACGTGATGTCCGTCTGCTGGCGAACACGCTGCAGACACGCATGAATCTGGAAATGGCCGTGACGGAAAATATGATCGCGCTGGCAGAAGAAGTCCGCCCAGCTGCCTGTTGTCTGGTGCCGGAAAAGCGTGAAGAGCTGACCACCGAAGGCGGCCTTGATGTGGTTGCACAAGAAGCACTGATTACGGATGCCGTTACCCGGCTGGCAGCCATTGGTGCTGAAGTGTCTCTGTTCATTGATGCAGAGCGCGCACAGATAGATGCGGCCGTTCGTACTGGCGCGCCAGTCATCGAATTGCATACCGGTGGTTATGCTGATGCCGAGACCCCGGAAGCGGAAGCCGAAGAGTTGGCGCGTATCCGTGCGGGGGCCGAATATGCCGCGCAGCAGGGACTGATTGTGAATGCCGGGCATGGCCTGCATTATCACAACGTTGAAGCCATTGCCGCGATTCCTGAAATGAACGAGCTGAATATCGGCCACGCCATCGTCGCACGTGCGGTATTTACCGGCCTGGACGGGGCGGTGCGTGAAATGCGCGAATTACTGGCACAAGCGCGACGCTAAGTCATGACGGACGGGCAGGGTTCGGTGTCTGCATTGCCGCCGTGGGGACTGACTCACGGCGTAGGCACGGACCTGATTCATCAGACACGTATCGAACAGGTGTTAGAGCGACACGGGCAGCGGTTTGTCGTTCGCATCCTGACACCTGCAGAGCGTGATCGTTACGCTCAGGTGTCGAATCCTATCAATTATCTGACCAAGTCGTTTGCCGCAAAAGAAGCCTTATCGAAAGCCTTAGGAACTGGCATTGCCCAAGGGGTGAGCTTTCAGGATTTCGAGATTACTCGGGACGCTGCAGGGGTGCCGGTGGTGATGGTTCAGGGCGAAGCGAAACGTCTGATTGAGCAGCATGCGCAGGCGACGGGGTTACGATTGAGCCTGTCCGACGACGATGGTTGGGTGCAGGCCTTTGCGGTACTGACCTGAATTTGCCAACGATTAATTTAATCGTTGGCGTTCATCTGGCCGTGGCTGTGCATCTCAGCCATCTGATGCTGGCTGTCACCTGATATCAGACACCCGACGTATGAGTGTCTCCAGCCTCAGACGCGTTGAGTTAATAACGCTCCCCAATCGTTTTCATCGGCCCAGTGCTGCAGTTGTTTAATGCAGGTCATGACCTGACGAATGGCATCTGGGAAATCCGTCGCTTTATTCGCTTTTAATGTGGTTTCAAAATGCTCGAGGGCAGCGCGCAGTGCTGGCACGCCACAGTATCGGGCGGCACCGTGCAGGGTGTGAATCACCACGAGCAGTTCATCCAGCGCTTCGTTTTCCCAATATTCGAGAATGTTATCGCGCTCTTTTTCCAGGCTGGACAGCAGCATCTGGAACATATCGACGGCTAACCCTGCATTGCCATTGGCGTGATGCAGTGCCATGGCCTCACTAAAAATCGTGGTGGTATCACCGTCGGTCTGTTGTGAACTGGTGTCACGCAATGGCGTGTTGTTCTGTACGTCGGCAATGAATCCGGTCCAGCGTTCAACAATTTCTGCGAGCTGTTCTTGCGAGACGGGCTTGGTCTGGTAATCGTTCAGTCCAGACTCAATCAAGGCCTGACGTTCATCGGACATGGCGTGCGCGGTCAGGGCGACCACGGGCAGACTGGCGCGCCCCGGGATTTTGCGAATCTGTACCGTGGCTTCGGTTCCGGACATGCCCGGCATCTGGATGTCCATCAGAACCAGATCGACGCGCTCGCGCCCGGCAATGACAATGGCCTCATAGCCTGAAGGAGCCTGCAAGACTTTGACACCCAGCTCATTTAACAGGGTGACCACCAATTTCAGGTTGGCCTCGTTGTCATCCACCGCCAGTACGGTTGGTACTTCCTGAACCACGGGAGCCGGTGTGGCCGCAGAATCGACAAACTGCCCGGGACTCAACAGATGTTTGTAGAGTTGTTTCTGGGTGAAGGGGCTGGCTAATACCGGAATGCCGCAAACCGGTTCAAATTCACTGTGATTCGCGTCGCGCACGATGGCCACGGCGGTCAGTTCGCGCTGAGCGAATTCGGCAAACCAGTCGTTAACGTACTGGTAGCTCAACATGGCCTGATTAATAAACAGGACCAGTGCATCGGCCGGGTCTTCGTCGTGGGCACGCAGGAAGTCACCGGTGGAATGGAACGAGCTGATGTTGGCGCCACGCACAGACAGCAAGTCGGTGGTGTCGTCGCTGGTGTCTTTGCTGTCGTTAATGATGGCGATGGTCATGCCATCAAATGGGCGATCCGTGGCCGGTGCGTCTTCGATCTGGTCGGTATCAATGGTGAATGAGAAGGTGGAACCGTGGCCCTCTTCACTGGTAACACGAATGTCGCCACGCATGGCCTCGATCAGACCTTTGGTGATCACCAGCCCTAGCCCGGTGCCGCCATACTGTCGCGAAATACTCGGGTCGGCCTGCGAAAAGGCATGGAACAGGCGCGCTACCTGCTCGTCGTTCATGCCAATGCCGGTATCGGTAATATCAAACTGCAGACTGACGTGCTCATCGTCCTGAGAAATCGGCTGTACGTGTACTGACACGCCGCCGTCGTGGGTGAATTTCACCGCGTTGCTGAGCAGGTTGGTGAGCACCTGTTTCAAACGCAGGCGGTCACCTTTAATAAACTCGGGCAATTCTGGCGACAGGTACTGATACAGGCGAATGCCTTTCTGGTGAGCACCCGGGACCAATACTTTGATGACTTCCTCGACAAGCTCGCGCAGGTTAAAGGTGCTGTTATCAAGAATCAGCTTACCGGCTTCCAGTTTGGAGAGGTCGAGGATATCGTCGATGATGTTCATCAGATCGATGGATGAGGTATGAATGGTGCGCACATAATCGCCTTGGCGATCGCTGACTTGAGTGCGCGCCAGCAATTCAGAAAATCCAATGATGCCATTTAACGGAGTTCGGATTTCGTGGGAGACGTTGGCCAGAAATTCGGATTTCGTGCGGCTGGCCTGCAGAGCACGTTCTTGCCCCAGTTTTAATTCGTGGTTACGGATTTCCAGCTCGTCGATGGTTTCCTGACTCTCTCGGGACGACTGTTCCAGCGCTTGTTGGTGCTCAATATTAGTCCGCTGCAGGTTGGTGGCAATGGCGTTGACGCCAGTGGCCAGCTCCTGTAATTCGCCCTGCCCCCGGACGTGAATTCGAGCGTCTAAATTGCCGCTTTTGATGTCATTCAAGGCAACGCCTAACGCTTTTACCGGTTCGGACAATTGGCGACTGATGCGCATCGCAAACACAGCGCCGATGATGAGTGCGGCAAGAATAATTAAAAATGACGTCGTTAAATGCTGATATTGGCTGAGCCGGGTGTTGGTGGTCGATAGTTCGATTTCGGCCCAGCCCAGCAAGCGGGTTTCTACTTCAGGTTGCGGTTGAGCATAAAACTGATCGGCGAGTTGATCGGCGATAATCAGGTTTTGGGCAAAAATCGGCGCTTTTACCCGTAATGACCCTTGGGTGTTAATTAATTGCAGTTGGTTGTCATGCAAGCGGGTAGCGGTGCTGCCGTCGGCCAGCATGCGCGGGCCAGAGTGCGCCAACAGGTTCATTTCCTGGTCGTAAATATTGACCGCGCGAACGTCCTGTTCTTCCAACATGCTGTTGGCGATATTTTGCAGAATCCCGAGACTGCCGGTCATGACGCCATATTCGCAGGTCGGCGCCAGCTGTTTGGCCATGGCCAGCGCACGCTGTTCGAGTAGGTCATTGAGGTCGTTGGCGCGCCCAGCGATAAAGAACACTCCAAGAACCAGAGACACCAGCACGCCTGGCAGTAATGCCATAAACAGAATGCGGTTGCGGATGCTCCATTGAATCATAAACAGCTAGGGGGTAACGCCGGTAAAAAGTGCAGAATATAGGCCTGCCTGCCGAGGTGCAACGCGGATTAGTGCCAATGTCGGCGAAAGCCAGTGAGCGGGCGTCGCACCGCTGGGCACAAGTGGTTAGAATGGCGCCCGACTTTATGAATGCGGGGCCAGAATGACCGATCTTACTTATCCCACCATCGCCGACTGTGTTGGCCAGACGCCGCTGGTGCGTCTGCAACGTATGTTGCCGGAAGACTCTACCAATACTGTGTTATTGAAGCTGGAGGGGAACAACCCGGCGGGGTCGGTAAAAGATCGTCCAGCCCTGTCGATGATTCAACGCGCTGAGCAGCGCGGTGACATTCGCCCCGGCGACACTCTGATTGAAGCCACGAGCGGCAACACCGGCATCGCACTGGCCATGGCCGCGGCCATCATGGGCTATCGCATGATTCTGATTATGCCTGACAACGCCACCATGGAGCGTCGTTGGGCGATGGAAGCCTATGGTGCAGAACTGATTCTGGTCAGCAAAGAAGAGGGCATGGAAGGGGCGCGTGATCTGGCGCTGTCGATGGCCAGCCAGGGCAAAGGCATTGTGCTTAACCAGTTTGGCAACCTCGATAACCCCGAAGCGCATTACTGCAGTACCGGCCCGGAAATCTGGCAGCAGACCCAAGGCCGGGTGACACACTTCGTCAGCTCGATGGGTACGACCGGAACAATCATGGGAACCTCGCGTTACCTGAAGGAACAGAATAGCGACGTACGCATTGTTGGTTTGCAGCCCAGTGATGGTGCTGCGATCCCCGGCATTCGTCGTTGGCCACAAGAATATCTGCCGACCATTTTTGACCGACAGCGTGTGGACGAAGTGCGCGATATCGGACAGACCTTGGCGGAAGACACCATGCGCGAACTGGCGCGCCGGGAAGGCATTTTCTGCGGTGTATCCTCAGGCGGTGCTGTAGCCGCAGCCTTGCAGATTGCCAATGAAGTCACCAACGCCACCATCGTTGCCATTGTCTGTGATCGTGGAGATCGCTATCTCTCTTCCGGGGTGTTCGCACCGGAGCAGGATCGCCAGGCTTGATTTTGACGACGATGCCCCAATATGGGGCATTGAAATAACCCAGATCACGGAATACCACAGTGAAGCCAGCCGGTCAGGGACGCCTTGTCTCGTTAACCATTGATAACCTCAACTCAGAAGGCCAGGGCGTTGCGCGTCTGGGGCGTGACGTCTATTTCGTACCGGGTGCCTTAGTCGGCGAGCAGGTCTCTGCGCGTCTGGTTCAGCGCAGCAAGAAAATCTGGCATACCCGTTTGGTCGAGATTCTGAGTGCCTCGCCGGATCGTCAGGAGCCCGAATGCCCGCACTATCAGAAGTGCGGTGGCTGCGATTTGCAGCACATGCATTACGACGCTCAGGTCGAGATGAAACACGCCCGGATTGCGCGTGAGTTTCAGCGACAGAAGGTCGACGTTGCAGAGTGGTCTCTGGCGCTGACCAGTCAGCCCTGGGGGTATCGTCGTAAGGCGCGCTTGGGCGTGCGCCACAGCAAAGAGCAAGGCCAGACTTACGTTGGCTTTCGCGAGGGGGCGTCTAAGCACCTGACCAACATTGATCAGTGCAAAGTATTGCCTGAGCATCCGGCACTGAACTGGGCCGATTGGCGCGAGGTTCTGAGCGGCTTGCACGGGGTGAGTGTGATTACCCAGATCGAGCCGGTGTGGGCCGACAACGCCTTATCCTTTTTGATCCGGGTACTCAAACCGCTGTCTGACTCCGACCTTAACGCACTCTCACAGGCGTTCGAGCGCTGGTCTCAGGACAGCTCGTTACCGCTGGAACTCTGGTGTCGCAGTGAAAAGCATGGGGCACCTGAGCGTTTATGGCCGGCCACCGACACAGCACCTCTGCATCACGAAGTGGACGGGTTGAAATTGCGCATCCAGCCGGACGACTTCATTCAGGTGAATCGTGCTGTAAATCAGGCCATGGTGGCTCAGGCACTGGCGTGGCTGGATGTCGGTGAGCAGGAGTGTGTTTGGGATCTGTTTGCCGGGCATGGCAACTTCTCTATGCCGCTGGCTCAACGCTGTAGCGCGGTTGTTGCTGTGGAGGGCCAGCAGGGCATGGTCGACAGTCTGGCGGCTCAATCAGAGAAGTTGGCCCTTCCTTTGCAGGCGAAGTGTGCCGATTTGGCGACGGCAGGGGCCTTGTCTGAACTCCCTGAGCCGGATGCCGTCTTATTAGACCCTCCCCGTGCCGGGGCGGCGGCGGTGATGCCCGAACTCATCCAGCGTCGGGTGTCGCGCGTATTGTATGTGTCTTGTGACCCAGCAACGCTGGCACGAGACCTGAATCAGCTCGTCAGTGCGGGCTACGAAGTCATTAATGCAGGAATGATGGATATGTTCCCACAGACACACCATGTGGAAACCATGGTGCTGCTCAGGTACCGGGGTAAGTAATGGTTAAGGTTCGCGAAGACCACCCACTACTACACGATGGCTCATTAGACGTTGACCGTTGGATCGATGACGTGCGCCAGAACTCGGATGCCGCTAACCCGGAAGAACTCCGTGACGCGTTGATCCTGGCGAAACAACTGTCAGACGAAGCGATTGCCAACCGTACCTACTGGTCCATCGACAGTGTACAGATGGGCCTGGAAATGGCACAGATTCTGATCGACCTGCGTCTTGATCATGCCTCATTGGTCGCCGCGATTCTTTATCGTGCGGTGCGTGAGGGGCGTTTATCGCTGCAAAAAGTGGAACGCCAGTTTGGTGAAGAAGTCGCCAAACTAATTGAAGGCGTGTTGCGCATGGCGGCCATCAGTGCCATTCAGAATTCCAGCGACGAGGTTGTCTTAGGGCAACGTCAGGCGCAGGTCGATAACCTGCGTAAAATGCTGGTGGCCATGATTGATGACGTACGTGTCGCCTTGATTAAACTGGCAGAAAGAACTTCGGCCATCCGGGCCGTCAAAGATGCCCCGGAAGATAAGCGCCGTAAAGTCGCCGAAGAAGTCTTTAATATTTATGCACCGCTGGCACACCGGCTTGGTATTGGTCATTTAAAGTGGGAACTGGAAGACCTCTCGTTCCGCTACTTACAACCCGATTCGTACAAAAAAATTGCGTCACTGCTCGATGAAAAACGTCTGGCGCGTCAGGATTACATCGATAGTGTGGTGCAGACCATGCGCGATGAATTAGCGTCGGTGGGCATTGCTTGTGATGTGTATGGCCGGGCAAAACATATTTACAGTATCTGGCGAAAAATGAGTCGAAAGAATCTCGATTTTTCGCAGATTTATGACATTCGTGCCGTTCGCATTCTGGTGCCAGAAATTCGCGATTGTTATGCGACGCTGGGGGTGATCCATTCGCTCTGGCGTCATATTCCGAATGAGTTTGACGACTACATCGCCAACCCGAAAGAAAATGGCTATCGCTCATTACACACGGCAGTGATTGGCCCCGAGGGCAAGGTACTGGAAGTTCAGATTCGTACTCATCAGATGCATGAGGATGCCGAGTTGGGTGTATGTGCGCACTGGCTCTACAAAGGCACCGACCTCAACGCGAAAGATCAGGGCTATGAGCAGAAAATTGCCTGGTTGCGTCAGGTCATGGAATGGCAGGAAGACATTGACGATCTGCCGCGCTTTATTGGCGAGCTACGCAGTGACATCAGCCCAGATCGCATTTATGTCTTTACCCCCGATGGCCACGTGGTCGATTTGCCGCCGAAAGCGACCCCGGTGGATTTTGCTTATCGTGTGCATACCGAGGTGGGTAATAAATGTCGTGGGGCCAAGGTCAACGGCAGAATCGTACCACTGACGTATTTATTGAATACCGGTGAGCAGGTCGAAATCCTCACGCATCCCACGGCACATCCGAGCCGTGATTGGCTTTACCCAGAAGCGGGCTACATTCATACCTCGCGCGCCCGTGCCAAAGTGGCACACTGGTTTAAATTACAGAATCGCGATAAGAACATCGACGAAGGTCGCCAGTTAGTGCTACATGAAATGGAGCGACTGGACCTTGGTGATGAACCACTGCACGACGTGGCTCAACGCATGAATATGCGCACCGTCGACGATATGTTTGCGGCTGTGGGTGCCGGTGATCTCCGTACCGGACAGATTGTGCATCAGTTACTGAAACAGGCCGACGCTCATTCGAACCGTCAGCAGGAATTGCCGCTGACCCGCCGTAGCGAACCTCGTTCAACACCGCCAAGTGGCGAAGACATTATCATCGAGGGTGTCGGTAATCTGATGACCCAGATGGCGCAGTGTTGTCATCCGGTGCCGGGCGACGACATTCGTGGTTACGTCACACTGGGCCGAGGAGTGACGGTGCATCGCAGTGATTGTGAAAACCTGCTGCATTTGGCGGCCATCGAGCCGCGCCGCGTCCTGCAGGTCAGCTGGGGTCGTCGTCCGGGTAAATTGTACCCCGTTGAAATGGCCATCAAGGCGTATGACCGTACCGGACTCTTGAGTGATGTCAGTGCCTTGCTGGCGAACGAAAAAGTGAACGTGGTGGCAGTCAGTACCCGCAGTGATCAGGGAGACAATACCGCGGCCATGAGTCTGACGGTTGAGATCGACAGTCTGGAGCGTCTGGCTCGGGTGATGAGCAAAATCGAGCAGCTGCCTAACGTATTGAATGCGCGTCGTATCCGGGCGGGTGGCTAACGTGTATACCATCCAT